>JBEKNG010000005.1:0-24121 GCA_049523075.1 Paraburkholderia sp. | reverse complement strand
CGGGCGTGCCGGCTACCGTGACCACTGGCGACGTTCCGCTTGCGCTCGCGCTCAAGTCCGGCAACTTCGGAGCGACCGATTTCTTTGCCAAGGCGCTGCAGCATCTCGATGGGACGGCATCATGAGCTTAGGCATCCATATCACTGACGAAGCCAGGGTCCGCGAGGAGATTTGCATTACAGGTGCGGGTTTGTACCAACGCGGCTATACGGTGGGAAGCGCGGGCAATATCAGCGCGCGCCTCGACGACGGCTGGCTGATCACCCCAACCGACGCCTGCCTCGGCCGTCTCGATCCGGCTGATATCGCCAAGGTTGATCTGGCGGGCAATGCGGTATCGGGCGGCAAGCCATCGAAGACGCTGGCGTTGCATCGGGGCATCTACGCCCGCAACGCGCAAACCCGCGGCATCGTGCATACCCATTCGACGCATCTGGTTGCCTTGACGCTGTCCGGAGTATGGAGCGAGACCGACGTGCTGCCGCCGATCACACCGTACTACGTGATGAAAGTCGGCCACATTCCGCTAATCCGCTACCGGCGCCCGGGCGACCCGCAGGTCGCGGAGCAGATCGCGGCGCTGGCCGACACCGTGCGCGGCGTGCTGCTGGAGCGGCTCGGCCCCGTGGTTTGGGAGCGCTCAGTGGCGCAGGCGTCGTATGCGCTAGAGGAACTGGAGGAGACCGCGCGCCTGTGGCTGATGACGAACCCGCGTCCGGCACCGCTCGAGGCCGCGGCGCTGGATGAGTTGCGCAATGTGTTTGGCGCGCGCTGGTAACGCCTGCGTCACGCTGGCTCACGTTGGCTGACTCTGGAGAAGGGCGGCGCCGCAGTTCTTGAACCCACGCGCCGCGGCACGACTGATACCCATAACGCTCGACGGCTGCTACAGGCATATCGTCGCTGGCCCATCATCAAAGGAGACAAGGCATGAGTTCTTACCAGGCGGCTTCTACCCGTCCCGACGGCCTCGCTGCACCGGCTGTACCAGCGGCCGGACTACCCGGCACGGCTGAAGTCGAACGCACCTACAAGAAGGTGTTCTGGCGTATCGTGCCGTTCCTGATGCTCTGCTACGTGGTGGCGTATCTCGATCGGGTCAACGTCGGTTTCGCCAAGCTGCAAATGTCGACGGATCTCGCGTTTAGCGAGACGGTATTCGGGCTCGGTGCCGGCGTGTTCTTCATCGGCTATTTTCTGTTCGAGTTGCCGAGCAACATCCTGATGCACAAGCTCGGCGCGCGCATCTGGATTGCGCGGATCATGATCACCTGGGGACTTCTTTCGGCGGTGTTCGTCTTCGTTAAGACTCCTGCGCAGTTCTACATTCTGCGCTTCTTACTCGGTCTGGCCGAAGCCGGCTTTTATCCCGGCGTGATCCTGTACCTGACCTACTGGTTTCCGTCGCATCGGCGCGCGAAGATCATCGCAGTGTTCATGTCGGCGATTCCTGTCTCGGGCATTTTCGGCAATCCGCTCTCGGGCTGGATCATGCAATCGTTTCACAGCAACCAGGGTTTGGCAGGCTGGCAATGGATGTTCCTGATCGAAGCGATTCCCGCTATCGCGATCGGCATTGCGACGATCCTGTACCTCGACAATGGCATTGCCAACGCTAAATGGCTCAGCGAGCGCGAGAAGCGCCTGCTGACCGACGGCATCGCCGCACAACAGCAGGAGAAGACCCGCACGCATTCGGTTGGCGCGGTCTTTCGCGACCCGCGCACGTGGTGGATGTCGCTGATCTACTTCGCTTTCGTTACGGGGCAGTATGGCTTGACGTTCTGGATGCCTACGCTCGTGAAGTCGACCGGCGTGACGGGCTCGTTCGACATCGGGCTGCTGAGCGCGATCCCCTTCCTGTTTGCGATTGTCGTGATGAACATCCTGGGCCACAACTCGGACCGGCAGCGCGAACGTCGCTGGCATCTGATCGGGCCGGCGCTGTGCGGAGCGATCGGTTTTACGGTTGCCGCCTCGTTTGCACACAATACGGTGGTGTCGATCGTGTTTCTTTCGCTGGCGGCGGGGGGCGTGCTGACCTGTGCGCCGCTGTTCTGGTCGTTGCCGACGGCGTTCATGTCCGGCGCCACAGCGGCGGCCGGTATCGCTATCATCAATTCGATCGGCAACCTCGCCGGTTTCGCGAGCCCGTACATGATCGGCTATCTGAAAGACCTGACCCACAGCACCCAGTCTGGCATGTACGTGCTGGCTGGCATGCTGGTGATCGGTGCAGTCGCCGTGTGGTTCACCCCGGCCAAACTGGTCAACCGATAGATTGGGCCATAACGATCCGGGCCATATTGGTCCGGGCCGTTTTGGCCTCTCCGCCAGCGCGCACAGGGCGCCTGGCGGTTCAATAGTAAAAGGAGTTACTGCAATGCCCCGCTTCGCTGCCAACCTGACCATGATGTACAACGAGCACGGCTTTCTCGAGCGTTTTGCCGCTGCGGCGCAAGACGGCTTCAAAGCCGTGGAGTTTCTGTTCCCTTACGATTTTCCGGCCGCGGAGATCAAGGGCCGCCTCGCCGAGCATGGCCTGACCCAGGTGCTCTTCAATGCGCCGCCGGGCGACTGGGCGGCGGGCGAGCGTGGCATCGCCTCGCTGCCGGGCCGCGAAGAGGAGTTCCGCCGCAGCGTCGATACCGCGCTCGACTACACGCGCCAACTCGGCAATCGCAAACTGCATGTGATGGCCGGCCTGATCGCGGCCGACCAACCGCGCGAGCGGCATCGCGAGGTGTATCTGCGCAACCTGGCGTACGCTGCCCAAACCGCGCAGGCCGACGGGATCACGGTGGTGATCGAGCCGATCAATACGCGCGACATGCCGGGCTTCTTTCTCAATCGCCAGGACGATGCGCAGTCGATCTGCGCGGAAGTGGGCGCGTCGAATCTGAAAGTGCAGTTCGACTGCTATCACTGCCAGATCGTCGAGGGTGATCTGGCGGTGAAGCTAAAACGCGACATAGCGGGCATCGGCCATATTCAGGTTGCGGGTGTCCCTGAGCGGCACGAGCCGGATCTCGGCGAACTGAACTACCCGTACCTGTTCGATCTGATCGACACGCTCGGTTACGACGGCTGGATCGGCTGCGAATACCGCCCGCGGGCGGGGACGTCGGCGGGATTGGGTTGGCTCAAGCCGTACTTGCAGAACAACGCCTGAATCGAGGTGCGTTAAGGTGTCCTGAGACACTCAGGGTATCAGTCACGCTCAGACACCGCTAAGTACACAACGATTAGCAACGGTTAAGGACAACGAACACCATGAAAGTACTGATTACCGGCGGCGCAGGGTTTCTTGGCCAGCGTCTCGCACGTGAACTGCTGGCGCGCGGCGAACTGAAGGGACCGGATGGCCAGCCGCAGCCGATCACCGAGCTCGTGTTGCTGGACGTCGTCGCGGCGAGCGGTTTCAACGACAGCCGGGTTCGCGCCGAAGTGGGCGATATCGCCGAGCGCAGCGTGCTCGAGCGTCTGATCGACGAGCGGACTTCGGCCATCTTCCATCTGGCTGCGATTGTCAGTGGCCAGGCGGAAGCGGATTTCGATCTCGGCATGCGGATCAATCTCGATGCATCGCGCCTGCTGCTCGAAACGTGCCGGCTGCGTGGGCACAAGCCGCGGGTCGTGTTCACGAGTTCGGTTGCGGTGTACGGCGGCGACATGCCGGACGTGGTGCGCAACGATACGGCATTGAATCCGCAGTCGTCCTACGGCACGCAAAAGGCGATTGCGGAACTGCTGCTGAACGACTATGCGCGACGCGGCTTCGTCGATGGCCGGGTGTTACGATTGCCGACCATTAGCGTACGCCCCGGTAAGCCGAATGCGGCGGCTTCGTCGTTTGCAAGCGGCATCATCCGCGAGCCGCTGAACGGTGAGACGACGGTTTGTCCGGTGGCGGGCAGCACACGTTTGTGGCTGTTGTCGCCGCGCAAGGCGATCGCTTGCCTGATCGCCGGGCTCGAAATCGATGCCGCCGTGCTCGGCAACCAGCGTGTGCTCAATCTTCCGGGTATTTCGGTGAGCGTCGACGAGATGGTTGCCGCGCTGCACGAAGTCGCGGGCGAGGCGGTGGTTAAACGCATCGGATGGCAACCCGAGCCGCGCATCGAGAAAATCGTCGGCAGTTGGCCGGGCCGTTGGGACACCACACGCGCGGAGCAACTGGGTCTGACGGGCGAAAAGAGTTTCGCGGACGTGATCCGTAGCTACATCGAGGACGAGCATATTCGGCCCGTCTGACTGGGGCGGGCAAGTATTCTTCAGATGTTTCCCCAAGTTTGCCGAGCCCGCGCGATTGAGCGTGGGCTTCGACCAGGCGCGCGCCGCCACCACCCCCACCTCCAGGCTTCCAGCCGCCATTTCCTCTCCAGGTATTTCCCTCACGGCGGCGAGGCGCGCTTGACACGCTTTCCGGGCGACGCCTATCATCATGGCTAATGTTCGATATACGATCCATTGTTCGTATATCGAACAATCTGGAGCCAGCCGGCACCCATTCGCTGTTATTCTGCTATGGGCTGCACGGAGTCTGCGTTTGGCCGTGGCATGGACTCCAGATACCCCTTCCACTCGCCGTGACGGCGTGACCGGCCAAGGCGGCTGTGCTGCGCGACGCGGTGGCCGCGCGCCGGTTCATGTAACGCGCAAGCGGCGCAGCATCCAACTGGAGACATCACATGACTGAAGCTTTCCTGTGCGACGCGATTCGCACGCCGATCGGCCGCTATGCGGGTTCGTTGTCGTCAGTGCGAGCCGACGATCTGGGCGCGGTGCCGCTCAAGGCGCTGATGGAGCGTAACAAGGAGGTCGACTGGAGCGCCATCGACGACGTGATTTACGGCTGCGCCAACCAGGCCGGCGAGGACAACCGCAATGTTGCGCGCATGTCGCTGCTGCTTGCGGGCGTGCCGCAGGGCGTGCCGGGCTCGACGGTCAATCGTCTGTGCGGTTCGGGCATGGATGCGGTGGGTATTGCCGCGCGCGCGATCAAATCGGGCGAGGCGGCGTTGATGCTGGCGGGCGGCGTCGAAAGCATGAGCCGTGCGCCTTTCGTGATGGGCAAGGCGACCAGCGCGTTTTCGCGCCAGGCTGATATCTTCGATACGACGATTGGCTGGCGTTTCGTCAATCCGCTGATGAAGCAACTGTACGGCGTCGATTCGATGCCGGAAACCGGCGAAAACGTCGCGACCGACTACAAGGTGAGCCGCGCCGATCAGGACGCGTTTGCGTTGCGCAGCCAGCAAAAGGCGGCACGTGCACAGCGCGACGGCACACTCGCGCAGGAGATCGTCTCCGTGACGATTCCGCAAAAGAAGGGCGATCCGCTGGTGGTGTCGCAAGACGAACACCCGCGTGAAACGAGTCTCGAGGCGCTGGCCAAGCTGAAGGGCGTGGTGCGTGCGGACGGCACGGTCACGGCGGGCAATGCCTCGGGCGTGAACGACGGCGCGGCTGCGCTGCTGCTTGCCAACGAAGCGACCGCCAAACGCTTCGGCCTGACGCCGCGGGCACGCGTCCTTGGTATCGCCACCGCAGGCGTCGCGCCGCGCGTGATGGGGATCGGCCCGGCACCGGCCACGCAAAAGCTGCTGGCTCGGCTGAACATGACCATCGATCAGTTCGATGTGATCGAGTTGAATGAAGCGTTCGCATCGCAGGGGCTGGCGGTGTTGCGTGCATTAGGCGTGGCGGATGACGACGCGCGTGTGAATCCGAATGGCGGCGCGATTGCGCTTGGTCATCCGCTCGGCATGAGCGGTGCGCGGCTCGTGACCACGGCGATGTATCAACTGCAGCGGACGCAAGGCCGTTTCGCTTTGTGCACGATGTGCATCGGTGTCGGCCAGGGCATCGCGATCGCGATCGAGCGCGTTTGAGTTTGCGGCACGGCGTAGAGCGATAGCTGTTCACTGCGATGCGCGCGCGTCGTTGAGCGGAGAGGGTGAGCCGCCGCAATATTGGAGTAAAGGACTGAAGCCCCGCTCGCTGGCGAATGGGGTTTTTTTCGTTTCAAACATGGCGGTATATTCGACAATCTACCATTACCAGGATTTGTGAAAAAATCCCGGTGTTTTCCACTCGGCGCGCTGATAAATGTAAATAATCAGGACGGAATAGGGCGCCCGTCGTACATCCTGAATCCATTTAATTTCCATCGCGTCTCGGATAGCGCCAGAGCGGATATTACTGTTCGTCGCGCCGCTTTGCTCTGCGCTGCGGAGCCCCGAGATCACGCTGCCGCGACGTCGCCACCAGGTAATCTGCAACCCCGGCGAGATCGCGAGTATGCCATGGTGATTTAAAGACCGCGATGCGCGGATTCGCAATTTTCGTTGTGCTTTGGACAATCGTTGCGCTGGTGTTCTTTGAATGGTATTAGTCCGGAAAGACTGGTTTTATTTAATGATCCTTTATACCTGCCTTTCAGCATTTACTTTGCCATGGTATTGGATCGGATTATTTCAAGGAGAGTATCAATGAAAGCAGTGACGATTGGCGCAGCCCTGCTGGCGGCGGCGGCGGCCGCGCAACCCGTGTGGGCCCAGAACACGCTCGCAGACGCGACACGTGGTGTGGTCAGCGCGGTGGAACCCGTGCATGTCGAGGCAGAGATCGTCGGTATCGATCCGGGCATGCGCGCCTTGACCCTGAAAGGGCCGGCCGGCAATGTGATTGCCGTGATGGTGAGCCAGCAAGTGGCCGGATTCGAAAAACTCAAGGTGGGCGACCGGGTCGACGTCCTCTACAAGAACGCATTGCTCGTCAAGGCCGACAAGGTGTCGGGCGGCAATAAGGGCATCCGTTCGCGCGTCGACACGCAGGTCTACGCACCGGCGTCGGGGGGCTTCGAATCGGCGCGGCAGATCGAGGTGCTCGCCACTGTGCAGAAAATCGACCACAAGAAGAGACTCGTCACGTTGCGCGGCGCGGCTCAGACTCAGACCTTGCAGGTCGGACCAGACGTCGATCTCAAGGACGTGAAGGTGGGCGATATGGTTCACGCTGTCTTCGTGTCGGCGGCGGCCGTGCAGATCACGCCGCAGGACGAGGCGACGCAATAGCACGGCGCACTGGGCCTCGTTGTTGGGCCGCGGCTTAACGTCGTCGCCAGACACCCCTGTGAGCAGGGGTGTCTGGCGTGGGAATAGCACGCGGCGGCAACGACCACTGATCGCAAAGTCCTTGCCGCGCGGGCCTTGCGACTCATCGGCCGTCTAATAGAACCGCAAGCGCATCATTTTTGGGATTCGTCCGACGGCAAGTCGAAGACTGTCGCCGTAACATGGTCGCATCGGAACAGGCGCGCACGCCCGATGACAGCGCCACACGCTGTATCGGGCGCAAGAGGTGCTCCCATTCAGAGGCCCGCACCCAGGCCGCATCGCACGCCGGGCTGCTCTGCCCTCATCCGAAAAGCGTCCCTCCCACCTCTGATTAAGTGCCGATCATGCCTGCCACCTACGTATCGAACGCCGACACTTGCGCCGCCTCATTCGACGAAGCCCGTAAGGCCTACGCGGCCGGCGATTACGCGGCGGCCGCCGAGGCTCTCGATCAAGTCTTCGCCCTCGACACAACGCATGCGGAAGGCCTTCATCTGCGCGGCCTCGTGGCTTTAGGGGCGGGCGATATGGTCTCAGCCCAGGATTGGATCGAGCGCGCGCTGGAGGTTCAGACGCATCCGGTCTACTACAACAGTCTGTGCGTAATACAGAACCGCTCGTGTGCGTTCGAGGCCGCCGTCCGAAGCGCCCGGCAAGGGCTTGCCTTGCAGCCTGAAATGGCCGTGCTTCACTACAACGAGGGGCTTGCCTTGCAACACCTGGGCCATCTGGAGGCGGCCGCGGGAAGCTATAGACAGGCTCTGGCCCTCGCGCCGGAGCACTCAGCCGCCTGCAACAATCTGGGCACGATCCTCAAGGCACTGGACGATGTGGAGGGCGCAGAGCGGCAGTACCGTTGCGCTGTCGCCCTCGAGCCGGCGAACCGCCAGAGCCGTAGCAATCTGGGTCATGCCCTGTTGACCCTGGGGCGTTATGATGAGGCGTGGGCTTATTTCGAGGATCGTTCTGCAGGCGTTATGGAGGTTGGCGCTCGGCCGTCTTCGGTCTCATCCCGATTGCCGCTGCCGCGCTGGGAGGGGGCGTCTGCCGCCGTGTTTGCCCGCTCTGGCTCAGCTCCCGCAACGGCGGCGACGCGGTTGCTCGTTACGCACGAGCAAGGCTTCGGCGACAATCTGCAGTTCGTGCGTTTCCTGCCCTTGGTACTTGCGAGGTTCTCTCAGGTCGGCTTCGTTTGTCCTCCTGCATTGCGGCGTCTTTATGAGCACTCGTTTGGCTCGCGCTGGCCCGGTTTGGTGATGCTCGACACGCTACCCGAAGACTTCGGTGCATGGGATGCGCACTGTCCGTTGCTATCCCTGCCGATGGCATTGGGAATACGGCTGGATAACCTTCCTGCCGAGCGAGCCTATCTGCGTGCCGACGAGCAGCTGGCCGCCGGATGGCGCGCGCGTCTGGCCGCGCTGAGTGGGCCAGCGCGGCCCTCTGTGGGCATTGTCTGGGCCGGAGGCAACACGGGTTGGAGCGCCGACGGCGCGCGCAGTCTTGCGCCTGCCCAGATTGCACCGCTGCTGTCCGTGCCGCAGGTGCGTTGGGTCAGCCTGCAAAAAGCGGATGACCCGGCCAAGCTCGCCGATGCGTGTGGCAACGCGCAGCTCGTCGATTGGATGGACGAGGTCAAAAACTTTGCGGATACCGCTGCGCTGATCGGTGCCCTCGATCTGGTGATTTCAGTGGATACCTCGGTGGCACATCTTGCAGCCGCGATGGGCAAGCCGGTATGGCTCCTGAATCGCTTCGCGGGCTGCTGGCGTTGGTTGCGTGGCCGCGACGACAGTCCCTGGTATCCGAGCCTGCGCCTGTTTACCCAAGCCACGCGGGGTGACTGGGCCGACGTGCTGGGGCGCGTGGCGGCAGCGCTCGGGCATGAGCTGGCCGGCGCCGTATCGGCACGCGCAACCGGCGCTCTCCCGCAACACGCGGGACAACCCTCGCCAGGCGAGCTGATACGGGTCGATTCGACCGTCCGGGAATAAAAACAATCTGCCGGCAGTCTTATCAATGTCGGTCACGGAAAGGTGTTACCGCAGGGATTTAACAATGGCCGATCCAATCATCGCGAAGCGCTTTGAGTCGCTTGTCTTGCCGCACATGAATTCGGCCTTCAACGTCGCACGTTGGCTGACGCATAACGACCAGGACGCTCAGGACGTCGTCCAGGAGGCGTATCTGCGCGCGTTTCGTTATTTTGGCGGCTTCCGCGGCGAGGATGCCCGCGCCTGGCTACTTAGCATCGTGCGTAACACGTTCTACACCTGGCATCAGCAGAACCGGGAGCATGCAGCGGATACCACGGAATTCGAGGAAGACATGCATAGCCTCGAGACCGCTAGCGCCGGGCGTGACGACGGCCCTGAAGCGATGCTGATTCGCAGCCAGGGCCGCAAGCGGGTGCACGACGCGCTCTCCAGCTTGCGTCTGGAATACCGGGAGGTGGTGGTGCTGCGTGAGCTGGAGGAATTGTCATACAAGGAAATCGCCGTCATTGTGGGTATCCCGATGGGTACGGTGATGTCCCGCCTCGGCCGTGGCCGCCAGCAACTTGCGGCGCTGCTCGCACCAACGGATCAGGAGGCGTGATGGATCACGAACAGGCGTTTGAACTTCTACCGGGCTATATCGACGAGGAACTGAGTTTGTCTGAGTCGCTCGAATTCGAGCGTCATCTGGCCGGTTGTGAGCAGTGCAAGCGCGCTTATGAGCAGCAGCGTCAAGTCAGCACGCAGCTGCGGCAAGGCGATTTGCGGATGGATGCGCCACCGGAACTGGTGAAACGCATCCGGGCAGCGCTCCCGGTGCAGCGCTCGCTGTGGCAGCGGTTGAGCGAGCGCTTCGGGGGATTCGCTGGATTCGGCGGCACGGGTCATGCGAGCGGCGCCGGTGGGACGCTGGGCTGGGCGTCGGTGGGTGCGATGGTGGTCAGTCTCGTGGCGTTGACCTGGAGCGCGGGGCTTTACCTCTCGATGCCGTCCGGCGATACGCACCTGACTCAGGAACTGGTGGACAGTCATGTGCGGTCGTTGCAGTTCGATCACCTGTATGACGTGATTTCGACGGACCGCCACACGGTCAAGCCGTGGTTCGACGGCAAGATCGACTTCGCACCACCGGTGGTCGACCTCGCGCAGCAAGGGTATCCGCTGGTGGGCGGCCGGCTCGATTACCTGAACGGGCGTGCAGTCGCAGTGATGGTCTACCGCTACAAGCTGCATCCGATCAACCTGTATGTCTGGCCGGGCAGCGACGCGGGTGCGACGCCGCATATCTACGAGCGGCAGGGCTATCACCTCGCGCACTGGAGTGCCGCAGGGATGAACTACTGGGCTATTACCGATGCCGGTGAAACCGAGCTCAATGGTTTCATTACGGGTCTGCGGGCGCATCCGGCTTCGTAACGCGTGCAGCAGGGATTTCCTGCTTGCCAGGCGAAATACCGGTGAAGCGTGGAATAAACTGGGTGACGCTGCGGTCTCCTCATTGACTCCAGTCAGGAAACCCGCCGGATGGTCCGGCGGCCCACCTCCTGAACTTCAATCGTGAGGTCACCATGTCGTCAGATCTTCCATCCGATCCGTCGCGCCGCGGCGCGTTGAAGTGTCTCGCCTTCGGCGGCGTAGGCACCGTGTTTGTCCTGGCAGGCGGTATTCTCACTCCAGTGGAACTTGCGCTTGCCGCCAGCACTGAGGATTCCTCTTCTATTTCAGGCATTCCACTTTTCCTGCAAATCAGCGATACCCACATCGGCTTCAACAAGGAAGCCAATCCGGATGTGGCGGGCACGCTCAAGCAGACCATCGATTTTGTCAATGCCATGCCGGTCAAGCCTGCGCTGACGATTCACACCGGCGACATCACGCATCTTTCGAAACCGGAGCAGTTCGATCTCGCGGCCCAGTTGCTGGCGGGGCTGAATATCACCGAACTGCATACAGTGCCGGGCGAGCACGATGTGACCGACGGTCCCGGCACCGAATACTTCAATCGTTTCGGCAAGGCGTCGGATAATAAAGGCTATTACAGCTTTGACCATAACGGCGTGCACTTTATTGGCCTCGTGAACGTCATGCATTTCAAACCAAACGGCTTGGGTGGCCTCGGCGAGGATCAGCTTGAGTGGCTCGAGAACGATCTGAAGGGCCGCTCGTCGAGCACGCCGATCGTCGTGTTCGCGCATATGCCCATGTGGACCATCTACGAGCCATGGGGTTGGGGGACCGGCGATGCGGGTCAGGCGATGAGCTATCTGAAGCGCTTCGGTTCGGTCACGGTGCTGAATGGCCATATCCATCAGATTGTGTCGAAGGTGGAGGGCAATATCACCTTCCATACGGCGCGTTCCACTGCCTATCCGCAACCGACGGCTGGCAACGGGCCCGGACCCATGCCGTTGACGGTGGCAAGCGATCAGCTACCACGGATGCTCGGCGTGACCAGCATCAAGATCAGGCACCATCCGCTCAAGGCGACGCTGGACGACACCACGCTCGTTTGAATCGACACAGTGAATTTATTGAAGGGTAAAGTCATCATGATCAGTACTGCTATGAGACGTACGTTCGTCTTCAATCTCGGAGCGATGCTATTGGTAGTAGCGTCAGCCGACTTACAGGTTGCCCGGGCTCAGGAAGCCAATGCCATGGTTATCAAGAACTTTATGTTCTCGCCGATGGCAGTCACCGTCAAGGCAGGGACGACGGTGACGTGGAAGAATCTCGATGGCGAACCACATACGGTGGTCAACGACGCGGGGCTGTTCCGCTCCGCGGCGCTCGATCAGAACGAAACCTATCAGTTCAAGTTCGATAAGCCAGGGGTGTACAAGATTTTCTGCGGCATCCATCCGAATATGAAGGCGACGATTACTGTGCAATAGACAGGGGTAGATAGGGGTGGCAGTGTGTCGCTGTGGAGATGCGTCATCGTCAGCAGCGTCTCGTATGATGCTGTTACGAATGCGCGTAGAGGCTCGCTTTCTGCTTCTCCGCCAGTTCGCTGACCCGCAGCGGACGCTGATACAGATAGCCTTGGCCGAACGGTACCCCCGCGTCGCGCAGTGCACGATGCTGCGCTTCCGTCTCCACGCCCTCGGCAATCACGAGGAGCCCAAAGTGTCGTGCGACGGACACGATCCCTTTGATCAGTTCGACGCCGCCCGTATCCGTCTGCGCCACAAATTGCCCGTCGATCTTTACGAAGTCGAATGGGAAACGGCTGAGTAGATCCAGGTTGCTGTGCTGTGTGCCGAAGTCGTCGATGGCGAAACGAACGCCGCGCGCCTTGAGTATCTCGAAGATTTCCATGACCCGAGGACTTTTGTTCAGCAGGAAGCGCTCGGTGAGTTCCAGCACCAGGCTGACGCCCTCAGGCAGGCCATCGTTCACCGCCAGCACCTCTGCGACGAAACCTCTTCGTTCGAGGTCACGTGGTGCGATATTGATCGCGATGCGCAGCGGTCGCGTCGGCATGAGCGTGCTCATTTCCGCCGCCGCTGTCCGCAGCGTAAAGCCCGTGACATCGGCGAGCAGGGCGCTGGACTCGACTTCGACCATGAACACGGCGGGGCTGATGGCCCCCCACTTTGGATGATTCCAGCGTAATAGCGCTTCGACGCCCACCGTAGCGCGGCTTGCGATGTCGACAATCGGCTGATAGACCACGTACATTTCGCCCAGCCGCAAGCCGCGCCGTACTGCGGCGAGCAGCAGGCGGCGCGGTGCGAACGTGAGGAGATAGACCGCTGCGAGCAGCGCATTCAGCAGCACGCCGATTCCGCCAAACAGCAGCCCGTACTTCCAGCGCATCTGCGAGACGAACTCCGGCGAAGCGGACAGCACGATCGAGAACGGCCAGGAGCTGGATGCCACGCGGCTCGTTTCGGATGGTAGCGGTTCGCTGGCAGTCACGAACTTGCCCTGGTCGGTGAGACGCCCAACGCCCGCGATCGACAACGCGGTTTGTTCCGCGCCGTATCTCACACCATGCGCGAGCAGGTCGGCAATGTACTCGCCCTCGATGATGTACAGAACACCGAGACGGTCGCTCGTGGCATGGAACAGGGCGAGGACAGGCACACCTGGCTGAAATTGCGTCCCGGGGAGAAGTTTGATGCTGACGGGCGCGCCGGCTTTGTATCGATAGCTCGAAAGCGGCAGGTCGATCGCGCCGAGGGCGGACGAACAATACAGGCGCCCGTCTCCGACGAGCGTGATTGCTCGCACGTAGGTCACATAGGTCTGCAGTGCCGACAGTTGGCGTTCCACCTGCGCGCACGGACGCCCGGCGAGGGCCGTCACTTCGGCCTGGCGCCGCGATATGACGCTGCTGAGGATGCGATCGACCGACGCGGCGAGTTCGCTGCCTATCAACCGCTCGCGGGCGTCGACGGCGCGTGTGGCGTACTGTTCGCCGGCCAGTACGGAGGCGAGCAGGATCAGAAGGCCGCAGGCGAGCAACGCGAGTTGCCACAGGCGTGGAGCGATGCCGCGCCAGGCGGGTGCCGACGCGGTGGATTCGGCAGGGAATGTCTTGTCAGCGGCGTTTGACATGTCTCAGGTGGCAACGCGGCAAGAAAGAGAGCGGCCCCTCTCAGACGAGCGGCGCGTAACAGCTCGCGCGGTCTTTTGATCGGATGAATATAGCACGCGCGATTTAGCGCGCGGGAGAATCGCGCGGACCTAAGCGGTAGCGCTTGACGCGAGTCGGGGGACTGCGCACGACCCTATCGGATAAAATACCGCCCGCCATGCAACTTCCCGAACCGACGGAGTATTTTCAGTGATTCAACCGAGCAACGTATTCAAGGACAACCTCGCCCAACTGCCTGCCATTGACGGTATCGAGCGCATCGATCTGATCGACGGCAAGGGTGCCGTGGTGGCCAGCATCGAGAACAAGCCGGGCAAGCAGGGCTCGCTTGCGGTGTATCACTATCTGCGGCAAACCTTCGGCACGCTCGACGCCAAGGCGGCCGAACATGGCCTCGCGGTGTTCGCCGAGCATACGGCCGACGCGCGCAATCGTCCGGGTGCCCACCCGAATGTCGACCACCTGCTCGCGATCGTGGCCGGCGGGCAAGCGCTGCGCATCGAAGTCGTCGCAGCAGCTTGAGCGCGGCTCTCATCGCACCACACAGATAGCCGCTCAGACGTGCGCGTAGTAGTGAGGCTCGTCGATGTCGGCTAGAAGGTCTGGGCCGGCCGGTTGCCAGCCCAGCAGTTCCTGTGTCCGTCGGCTGGAGGCCGGGACGTCCATTCCCACGAACATCGAAAACCAGCCGAAGTGCTCGTTCGCTTCCTCGGGGCGCTTGCTGACCACGGGCAGGTTCAGGCGGCGGCCGATCACAGCGGCGATCTCCTTGAACGGTACGCCCTGTTCGGCGACCGCGTGATAGTGGGCGCCTGATTCACCCTTTTCAAGCGCCAGCCGGTAGACTGCGGCGGCATCAAGCCGATGGACGGCGGGCCAGCGGTTGAGTCCGTCACCCACATAGGCCGACACGCCTTGCTCGCGTGCGATAGCAATCAGCCTGGGAATAAAACCGTGGTCGCCGACGCCGTGCACCGATGGGGCAAGACGTACTACAGAGGCGCGCATGCCGCGCGCTGTTAGCGCTGTCGCCCCCTCTTCCGGATCACGTGGAAACGCAGGGTTGGGCGCACGCACATCTTCCTCATTCGAGATGCGGCCCGGCGCCAGCAGCGCGACCCCGGAGGTGACGATCAGCGGCCGGTCGGAGTCTTCGAGCCCGGCGCCGATCGCCTCGAGGGCGCGCCGTTCCGTCGCGGAGTTCTCGGCAAACTTTGAGAAGTCGTGATTGAAGGCCAGATGGATCACGCCGTCCGCCGCGAGTACGCCGCGGCGCAGGCTCTCGAGTTCCTCGAGCGAACCGCGCTGCACGTCTGCCCCTGCCGCAGCAAGCGAAGCCGCCCCCGCATCGGAGCGCGCGAGACCGAGCACCTGATGCCCCGCCTCGATCAATTCCTTGACGACCGCAGAGCCGACGAAGCCGGTTGCGCCAGTAACGAAGACACGCATGAAATCCTCCAGATCAACGATGAATGGAGGTTACTGTCGGCGCATAATCTATCGGGGTAAAGTAGTGACGTTACACGGGTATACCGACTAACAGGATGAGCATGCCGGCCACGAACGACAATCCGCTTGGGACCTACCTCAAGGACCGCCGCACGAAACTGGATCCTGCGGCCTTCGGCATTGAGTTGACCCGCCGGCGCACGCCGGGACTGCGGCGCGAGGAAGTGGCCCAGCGCGCCAACGTCAGCGCAACCTGGTACACGTGGCTCGAACAGGGCCGTGGGGGTGCTCCCTCGGCGGACGTACTGGAACGTATAGCCCGCGCTCTGATGCTCACAAACATTGAACGCGAGCATCTGTTCCTGCTAGGTCTGGGCCGCCCGCCGGATGTCCGTTACCAGGCAAGCGAAGGCGTTACACCACGCCTGCAACGCGTGCTCGACGCGTTAGAGTTCAGCCCCGCTGTTATAAAGACCGCCACGTGGGACGCGGTGGCCTGGAACCGTGCGGCAGCCGCTACGCTGACCGACTACGGCGCGCTCCCGCCCGAACAGCGCAACATCCTGCGCATCGTATTCTGCGACCCTCGCGTGCGCGCCGCGCAGTCCGACTGGGAACGCGCCGCCCGATTCGTGGTGGGGGCGTTCCGGGTGGATGTGGCGCGCGCCGGCGCCACGAGTCAGGTGGCCGATCTGGTTGACGAACTATGTCGTCTGAGCCCCGAATTCGAGGCGTTGTGGCGCGACAATGACGTTCGCGCGCACGGCGAAGGCGTCAAACACCTGCGGCATCCGATTGCCGGACCGATCGCATTCGAATATTCGACCTTTGCCGTCGACGGCCGGCCCGACCTCAGTCTGGTGATTTACAACCCAGCTACGCCGGCCGATGTCGAGTTGGTCAGATCGCTGGTTGACGCGTTTTTGCTTGAATCTCAGTGAAGCGTTATGTTTGGACTACCGATGGCAACAACCATCTTGCATGGGATCGGAGACACCATGAACCACAACGACATGCGCCCAGGCGCAAGACAAGGCAACGGGTATCGCGAACAGGACTGTTCGCTGGATGAGTTCCTGGCCGTACTTCGACCGCGCCCTGAAGATGGCCATTTACCGTTTGCCACCGAAATACGTCAGCACATTCCGGTCTATGACTGCCGCGAACTAGGTCGTGAGCTTGATGACGCGTCGCGCCGCCTCGACCTGCAGACCGAGTGGGCGGAGATTCTGAACCACGGCGCGGGCGTTCTGGTGCTGGAGAGCGCCTTCGCTGACACCACGCCGATCGACGAGGCAACGAAAATCTTCGAAGCCATCATCCGTGACGAGCGCGAAACCGGCAGCGCAGTGGGAGACCACTTCGCCAAGGCGGGCGCCAACGACCGGATCTGGAACGCGCAGGAGAAGCTTTGCCTGCGAGCTCCCGCGGTATTCGCCCGCTATTACGCCAATGCCGCACTGGTTGCCGCGGCCGAGGCATGGCTCGGCCCTTACTTTCAGGTCACGTCTCAGGTCAACGTTGTCAGGCCTGGTGGGGCAGCGCAGCAGGCACACAGGGACTATCACCTCGGATTTCAGAGTGAGGCCCAGGCCGAGCGATATCCAGCCCATGTGCATACGATGTCGCCTTTTCTCACCCTCCAGGGCGCAGTCGTACACAGCGATATGCCGATAGAGAGCGGACCTACCAAGCTGCTGCCGTTTTCGCAGCGATACGCCGCAGGCTATCTCGCCTGGCGTCGCGAGGATTTTAGGGGCTACTTCGAGAGCCACTTTGTACAACTGCCGCTAAGGAAAGGCGACGCGCTCTTCTTTAACCCCGCGCTCTTTCACGCAGCCGGTTCGAACCAGACCTCGTCGATTCAGCGTATGGCCAATCTGTTGCAGATTTCTTCGGCCTATGGCCGTGCGATGGAATCGTTAAATCGTGTACGGATGTGCGAGGTGATATATCCGGTCCTGCAGCAGAATCTCGCTGCGCAGCAGATGACCAATGTGGAAGTCGATGCAGTGATCGCGTCATGTGCCGAAGGTTATCCGTTTCCTACCAATCTGGACCGCGACCCGCCTGTCGGCGGCCTTGCGCCGGAGAGTCAGCAAGAACTTTTCCGTCGAGCGCTCAGGGAGTCATGGGCTCCTGAGAAATTTTTCGGCGAGCTTCGCCGCCAGGACGTACGGCGAGAAGCTTAGCGGTGTTTGCGGTTGATCGTGCGATGCTCGTGCTGACCGCGCAGCTGTGTGATCCGGAGGAATAGTACGGCGGGTTTAAACCCACGCGCTGAACGCGGTTGTTTTTACTGACTTGAACGCTACCGTACAGACTTACCGCTTCGTTCGTGGGAGTCTGTTGTCTGACCTCTGCGTAGCAGTGAGCTTCCGATCGCTCTCACGCGGCAGGCAACGGCCAACTGCCGTCTATCGATCCATCGCTTCCACAAGGGGCGTGATTTGGGGATCAACATGTCCGCTCATTCTGGTTCTTTCCGCTGGTCTGTGGGCACGCCCGCAGCGGGACGTGCACCTTTAATCGACGCAATACTCGAGCAACCGCAACAGCGACCCGCCGGCGCTTTCACCACGCCCATTTCGCAGCCCCTCCGTCAATTCGATGCGTTGCGACTCAAGGACGAAATCCTGGCGATGGTGGCACACGAGCTTCGTGGGCCGCTATCGCCGATGCAGCTCGCCGCTCATCTCATTCGCAGGGTATCGGCAGACCGGCCGGAGGTACTCCGGTCGGTGGACATGATTGACCGGCAAATTGCCCAAATCGTGCGCTTGTCCGAGGATTTGATGGACGCCATGCGGGTCGAGCATGGTGCGCTCCGCGTGAGCAAGGTTCAGGTGGACGTAGTGGCCGTGCTCGCTGCTCCGTTGACTGCGGCTGCATTGGCGGCGGCGCAGCGCAGCCAGACATTCGTAGTGCAGATTGCGGACCGGACGCTGCGCGTAGAAGGCGACCCGGTTCGCCTCGCGCAGGCCGTCAACAATCTTCTGCATAACGCGATTAAATACACGCCGGAACATGGCCACATCACGATCAACGTGCTCGCGGACCGTAATGTTCTGGTCGTATCGGTGAAAGACGATGGCATGGGGATATCGGGTGAGCTTTTGCCGCATATTTTCGATCTGTTCGCCCAATCCTGCAGAACGATCGGGGCCAGTGCGGGCGGTTTGGGGGTAGGGCTTGCAGTCGTGAAGGCCGTTGCCGAATCGCACGACGGAACGGTGTCGGCAATCAGTGCGGGTCCTGGCGCGGGTAGCGAATTCACGCTTCGACTCCCCATTGTGGTGCCAACCCGCGCACCAGCGCCGCTTGAACTATTTTGATAGGGAGTCCGTATGACGCATCTTAAACCTGACCTGTTGCGGGCGCTACGAGACGCCTGTGCGATGGAACGGCACGCCGAGTGGCTACTGCGAAGTCACGTGGCCGCAACAACCCTCTACCCCGAGGTCAACGAGCGCATTGACGCGGACCTGACGGCGACACTCGCAAACCAGAAGGCGTTGGCGGGATGCATGGAGCGTATCGAAGGCACCGACGGTAGCGACGCCATATTGCCGACTCTGCCCGATGATGTTGCGGGAGCCATCGAAACGGGAAGCATCGCTCAAACGGCGGGAGAATTAGTCCGTAATCTTGCCATCCTGATGGCTTTCAAGCGCTATGAGATTGCGTCCTACACCGCATTGATTGCCGCCGCCGAGGCGAGTGGCTTCTTTGAAACCAAGTTCACCTGCGAAGGCATCCTGAGTCAACAGATTGCCATGGCGGATTGGCTATTTGAGTGTGTCCCCTCAAACGGTGACACCTCGGCGGGGCGCGTACGTCCCTCCGCGAACGCGGCTCCTCCTTCCGTTCACTGACCGATCCACCACCTGGTACGCCACCGTACCGACCCCGGCGCGCGGCAGGCGCACCGTATTCACAGGCGCTTTTGCACTTCGATTCCAAAGGCGCTCGCGACAGCCTCACGCAATGTGATTCAACTGGATCACTCGTCAGTGCCGCTCCGCTTTAGCCGGGGAGTGGCGATCATACCCAGCATCCGACAATCCTATTTCTTTCCGCCACGTACCTGGCGGATACCAACGCTGCGAAGTAGTCGCGCAGCAAGGACATTCATCATGACAACGCCCGTCCATTCCGTCATCGACTTTAGCAAACTGATCGAGCAAGTGAAGCTTCCCGGTTTCGATATGGCCTCCGTGATCGAAACGCAGCGCAAGAATATCGACGCGCTTACCGCGGCGAATCAACTCGCGTACGAAGGCGTCCAGGCACTGATGCAGAAGCAGACGGAAATGTTCAATGAGCGGGTTAAGACCATTCAGGCGGCGGTCCAGAAAGGCAGCACCGGCAATCCTGTCGAGGCACTGTCGCAGCAGGGGGAGTTTGTACAGCAGACCTTTCAGAAGATATTCGACGATTTGCGTGAGCTGGCCGAGATGGCGCAGAAGTCGCAAGCTGAGACGTTGGCAGCCATTAGCCAGCGCGCGGCGCCGGACGTGATCGTGTCGAAGATGAACTGGAAGCGCGTATAGACACAATGAGGTGTGCGGCGCGTCGGCATTCTCAGCAGGATTCCGTTCCCAGAACTCAGATGAGGCTGCAATGAATCAATCGCTTATGAGTTTTACAGCAGGCATGGGGGCCGTACTGTTCGTCGGGATTTTTCTGGCGGTACGCGCGAAGCTTCCGCACCGGCATGAACTGGCGCCAGTTCGACAGAAAACCCAGCATCCGCCCGAACGTTTGGACAGTAATCATTGAACCTTCCACAGGGATCGATATGACTTCTGCAATGTGGGGAATCGTAGTAGGAATGGGCTTGATATTCGTGACCTCGCTGTACCGGTACAGTCAGCAGTCCGTACCGTCCGTGGAGCCCGTGCGTCTGACGCCTCCCGTTCCGGCCAGACCGCACTGAGGACAGCTTTCGCGACCGTTACTTTCTGTAGCCGCCGAGTGTGCGGTGGCGGCCTGCCATGGCTCGCGAGCGTGCTATCGGGAAGGCCCCGACACGCGTTCAAACTCGGTGAAGATCTTGAGCAGTCTCGCCACGCGTTTGGTGCCATCGGGAAGCAGAGATTGCTGCGCTTGAAGTGCGGTGACGCGATTGCGCCAGTACGGCAGTGACAGCGGATTGCCTCGCTCGAGAAGCGGGACCACGTATTCGAGGTGGGCCAGATCGTTGGCGAAATCATGCAGAGACATCGTTTTCCTTTGAGAGGCTGGTCAATGCCTCACCTCAAAGATAGGCCGATTCAAGTCTCACGTCTGCACGTTACCGTACAAGTCATGTGTTGCAATCCGAACTGATGGACGTGGGACAACCGTAACCTCTTTCGACGAGCATTTCCCCCGGTAATCGAAGTGACAGATAGTCGGTAGTTTGTACGCTGACGTACCGCTTCCCGACTCTATCCAGCGTAGTGTCAAGGTCATCATCTGGAAGAGTGGAGGGCATCATGCTGCGAAGAGCATTTATTTTGACGACACCAGGTTCGATCCTCGCGATCGGGCTTGCGATGTCAGGTTGCACGATGACTGGCACATCGGACACCAGTAGCAGCGCGCAGATGGACAAGCGTCACAGTATCGACGCCGGCGTGGACTCGACCTTGGGGCGCCTCTACAACGCCGCCAACGGATCGCGTGAGCTGGTCGCCAAGGCCCGTGGGGTGCTGGTGTTTCCGTCGGTTATCGACGCTGGCTTCGTCGTTGGCGGGCAGTATGGGGAGGGCTCGCTGCGGGTCACCGGGCGTACCGTCGGGTATTACAGCACGGCAACGGGGTCGATCGGTTTGCAAGCCGGTGCGCAGTCGAAGGCGATTGTATTTCTGTTTATGACGGATGAGTCGCTGACGAAATTCCGTAATGCCGAAGGCTGGTCGGCGGGCGGCGATGCGTCGGTGGCGTTGCTGAAGGTCGGTGCGAACGGTAATGTCGACACGGGCACAATAAGCAGTCAGGTGGACGCGTTTGTATTGACTAACACCGGGTTGATGGCGGGCGCGACGCTCGACGGCACGAAGGTCAGCCGGCTCAAGAGCCTGTAACGCGATCTGATCGGAACGCGCATACGGTGCATGCCGCGTGCGAGCGAGGGGGGAACCATGCCTATGCTCACCAGTGCCGGTCCGCTGGTTTCACTGATCGCCGGCATTCTGATTCTTGTAGTGCCGCGTCTGTTGAACTACATCGTCGCGATTTATCTGATCGTGATTGGACTGTTAGGGCTTTTTGGCAACCACATTCACTGAACGCGCGTTTTCTATCTGGGAGACAACACGGCGAACCTGGTGGCGCGAAGCGAAAACGGAGTATCGAACATGTTGCGCAATATCGAGTTTTTGCAGGGATCCACCGTCAAGGCAAGCGACGGTGATGTCGGGGCCGTCACGCAGCTCTACTTCGATGATGAAGCGTGGGGCGTTCGCTATCTGGTCGTCGACACGGGCAACTGGCTGAGGGACCGGCAGGTGCTGATTTCGCCGTATGCGGTTTTGCACACGGATCCGGGTTCGAGCGAGGTGCAGGTGAGACTCACGCAGCAGCAGGTGCGTGACAGTCCGAATATCGACGCACACAAGCCGGTGTCGCGTCAGCACGAGATCCAGTACTTGAGGTACTACGGCTATCCGACGTATTGGGGCGGCCCGAACGTATGGGGGATGGGAGCGTATCCGGCTTTCGACGGGCTCGCTGCAACAGCGGCGCTGCCATTGGGTGCGTACCCGCCTGATGAGCCCGACGCAGACGAGCCACCCCCGGATACCCATTTGCGCAGCACGGAAGACGTGAAGGGTTACCACATCGAAACGATTGACGGCACCATTGGCCACGTATCCGGCTTCATCTTCGACGATGAGACCTGGGTCATCCGCTACCTGACTGTCGACACGCGCAACTGGTGGCCCGGCGGCAAGGAAGTTCTGCTGGCAACTGAGTGGATCGAACTGATCGACTGGTTCGGCTCAACCGTGTCGACGACGCTGACGCGCGATGCCATCAAACAGAGCCCGGCGTATGACGAAACGGTCCCTGTGACTCGGGACTACGAAACGGCACTGCATGAGTTTTACGGCAGGAAGAACTATTGGTCGACACAGAAGATTGGCACCTAGATTGCGCGTAAATCGGGTAGCAGGCGGTCGAACTCGCGTCTTACCACGCCGTAGCACTCGCAGACACGCTTTTCCAGACCGGGCCTATCCAGCACCTCGATATGACCATAGCTGTAACGGATCAGTCCTGCATCCTGCAATTTCGTGGCCGCCTCGGTCACGCCGGGCCGGCGTACGCCGAGCATGTTGGCAATCAGTTCCTGCGTCATCTTCAACTCGTTGGACGGCAGCCGGTCAATGCTCAGCAGCAGCCAGCGACACAACTGTTGATCGATCGAATGATGCCGGTTGCATACCGCCGTTTGCGCCATCTGCGTGATCAGTGCCTGGGTGTAGCGAAGCAACAGTCGCTGTACCGGGCCGGCGCGATGAAACTCTTCCTTCAGGAGGCGTGCGTCGAGCCGATAGGCGTTCCCTGCGCTTTGCACGACGGCCCGGCTAGGCGTGGTCTCTCCACCCATGAACAGCGCGATACCAATGAGCCCTTCGTTACCGACAATTGCAATTTCGGCCGATGCGCCGTCTTCCATGACGTACAGGAGCGAGACGATAGCGGTAGTGGGGAAGTACACGTGATCGAGGCGGTCGCCCGATTCGTAAACGACCTGACCCAGCGGCATCTCCACCGCTACGAGATGCGGTTCGATGCGTAGCCACTCTGCATCGGGTAAGACGGATAGCAGGTGATTCTGTTTAGGATGTTGCGGGTTCGACATCGGCCACTCCTCGACATTCTGTTGAAAAACGGCGTCGTCTTCGAACAATTAAGCTGAAAAATCGACTATTGAGGTCAGCCTTCGACTAAGGCACGACGTGAAGCTGGCTGAACGGTGCTGTTGTGCCGCTGCGGCACGATTTCAAGGGCATGCGATGCGGCGGACCCTCACCCTATTATAGTTCGCGTCGCTAAACGCGACGTCAAGGTAGGGAAACATCCAGACAGCAGGATGTGCACGCGTTTTGTGAACCTGTGGGTTCCAGGAATTGGCGCAGCGCCCTCGCACGCACTGATACGGTTAGCGGCGTACGGCAGGATCAAGCGCTTGGAGTTGGCACGCAGCGTGCCATGACGGGCGGCTAATGAAGGGCGTGGATTCCTTGCCGGTCAGGACTAGCGCTGACCGCCGCGAATCAGCCTCCGCCACAGTGGAGAGCCTCAGCTTCTCACAGTTGTGCGGCGGTGTCTGTACGGTGTCGTGCATGTGCGGCAAAGACTTGCCATTGAACTGCTAGAGGTATGGGACTGTCGGGCTGTTTTGCTGTTTTGCTGTTTGCCAAGGCGTTGGCCTTTCCTTGCATTCTTATCGGTCTATCAGGTTCGCCCCTGTGCGGGGCGGCACCTACTTTCTTTGCCGGCCGCAAAGAAAGTAGGCAAAGAAAGCGGGCTGCAACCGCTAGCCCTTAGGTGTCTGCCTCGGTCATCAACCGGGAACGGCCCAAGACGAGAAGTGCTCTCGCACCACCCACGTTAGTGACAAAGCCGTCATCCGTTCCAGCGTCGCGCTACGCGCTCCGCCGTCGGGCACATCCCCTTCTGGGCAGTTGCATCTGCTGATGCAACTGCCCGAGGCGCCGACGATCGTGCCTTACAAAGCGCGTTCAGATCAGATCACTTTTTCCCGCAGCCATGCAGAGGCCAGGTCGATCGCCGTGACCACCACAATCACCATGATCAGCACCGCCGCCGTGGATGCATAGTCAAACGAACGAATCGCCTCGTACAGCACCACGCCGATCCCGCCTGCGCCAACCATGCCCACCACCATCGCCGAGCGCACGTTCGATTCGAATCGGTACAGGGCATACGAG
>JBEKNG010000004.1:0-25524 GCA_049523075.1 Paraburkholderia sp. | reverse complement strand
ATCGCCGGCGCTGAGATTGGGGCCCACAGCGGCAATGCGCGAACCTTCGACCAGAACATCGGCAACGCTGAAGTCGCCGATTGATTTGTCCAGAGTCAGGACTGTGCCGCCCTTGAACAGGGTCCGTTCGTGAGGTGTTTTCTGCATTTTGCTACCCATCCATTTTTTGATTCATCTGAAAAACGGGGTATGCGAAGGTGGCGTCTCCGCTGCATCGCTTTGGGGGGTGGCCATTCATCGCAATCCTGCGTGCAACGAATCTTAAGCATTCGGCTTTATTTACTGAAGTGCGTTTATGTCTGTACACTCTTGACCTGAAATCAGGAGTCGCGATGAGCTTTGATGGCAGGCTGTTATCGGGCGTGACCGTGCTGGCGGCCGTAGTGGAAAGCGGCAGCTTCACACGGGCGGCGGTCGTGCTGGGGATGTCTGATTCGGGCGTCGGGCGCGCGGTGGCTCGCCTCGAGACGCGCGTTGGGGTGCGCCTGCTTGACCGCACTACGCGCTCACTGGCGCTGACTGAAGAAGGACGCCGGTTTTACGAGCTGGTGGTTCCGGGGCTGGCCGATATAGAGGAAGCAGCGGCTGACCTGCTGAGTTCGCCGCAATCGGTGCGTGGCAAGCTGAGGGTGGACGTCGATCCGTTTTTCCTGCGCACGGCGCTGGCCGACGGGTTGACGGGTTTTCTCGACGCATATCCCGAGGTCGAGCTGGACCTGATGACGAGGCAATCGGTGGGCGACCTGGTGGTCGATGGCATCGATGTGGCACTGCGTTTCGGGGAGCCGTCGTTGTCGTCTACCTACGTCTCCCAGAAGCTTCTGGAGACCCGGGTGCTGACCGTTGCGGCGCCCCGTTACCTGGCGCGACGCGGACATCCTGAGCACCCGTCGGAACTGACGAACCATGACTGCATTCACTTCCATAACCCCGCAACGGATCGCGCATTTTCGTGGGAATTTCATCGTGCTGGACGGATCCTGACGGTCCCGACGACCGCGCGGCTAATGGTCAGCGATGTGACCGCGATGCTGCGCGCGTGCGGGTCGGGAGCAGGCGTGGCCCAGACCATCGAGATCGGAACCCACGATCTGGTGGACGCGGGGCAACTCGTCGAACTGTTCCCGCAATGGTCTGACGAGCGCTTCGGCCTGTACGCCTTGTACCCTGCGCGCTATGCGCCTTCACCGCGCGTACGTTGCTTTATCGATTTTGTATTGGAGGCCGTGCAATCATGAATGCACGACTTTTTCCGGGCGGGTTATGGGCTTAGATGGCCGACTGCTGACAGGCGTCAGCGTCCTTGTTGCCATTGTAGATACGGGTGGCTTTGGACGCGCCGGAGAACTGCTTGGTATCACGACATCGGGCGTGAGCCGGTCGCTCTCGCGTCTTGAAGCACGCGTTGGTGTGCGCCTGCTCGACCGGACCACGCGCTCAGTCAGTCTAACGGACGAAGGACGACGGTTTTACGAACGGGTTCGACCGAGCATGGAGAACATCGAAGAGGCCGCTTTGGTCGCTTCGGCTTCCGCTGGCGTGGTGCAAGGCCGCTTGCGCGTCAACATCGATCCCTTTGTCACGCGACTTCTGGTCAATGGCCGCATTGGCCATATCCTTGAAGCCCATCCGGGCCTAAGCCTCGAATTGATCTCGCGTGAACAGATTGGCGATCTGGTGGCGGACGGGGTGGATGTCGCGGTGCGCTTCGGCGAGCCTGCCGGTGCATCCCTGATCGCACGAAAGATTGCTGATCTGAAACTTGTCACGGTCGCGTCCCCGGCTTACCTCGAGCGCCATGGACGGCCCAAACATCCCGACGATCTCCAGTCGCACGCCTGCATCCATCTTCGCAACCCTCTGACTGGACAAGCCTTTCCGTGGGAATTTCACGGGAAGGGCACCGCGATTGCAGTCAAGACATCGAGCCGGCTTTGCGTGAGCGACGCTTCCACGATGCTCTCCGAATGCATTGCAGGGACGGGGGTCGCGCAGGTCTTTGCGGTTGTTGTCCGCGACATGATGCGCAGCGGTGAACTGGTCGACCTGTTTCCGCGATGGGGGGAAGAGACGTATCCGTTGTATGCGTCGTACCCTTCACGCAAGAATCTTCCGCTGAAGGTTCGGGCGTTCGTCGATTTTATCGTTGAGATGGTGGGGTAACTTCGTTAGTGGATCAGCGTTTATGTCGAACCGACCAGGGCTCGCAGACCTTCGACGCTACAGGCCACGGATCTTCGAATCTTGTCGGCTAGCTGATGAGACAAAAATATCTTTATCTACTGAACATCGGAACACACACTTTCCGGGCGACCGCAGCTTTGTAATACTTTTTCATCCGCCTGCGGCGGGACACCGGCGCCGCACCGAAGGAGACACACGATGAACTGGTATGCGTCGTTTAGCAAAGCGGAACGCACGACCTTGCATTCCGCCTTCACGGGATGGGTACTCGACGCTTTTGATTTTATGGTGTTCACTTTTGTCGTGACCTCGCTGATGACATTGTGGGGCGTCGGCAAGGGCGAGATCGGCATGCTAAGCACGGTCAGCCTGCTTTGTTCTGCCGTCGGGGGATGGGTCGCCGGCATCCTCGCGGATCGCTTCGGCCGCGTCAAGGTCTTGCAGTGGATCATCGTCTGGTTCTCGGTATTCACCTTCCTGATCGGCTGGTCCCAGAACGTCGGACAGCTGTTTGTCCTGCGTGCGCTGCAAGGCTTCGGTTTTGGGGGGGAGTGGGCCGTTGGCGCGGTATTGATCGGTGAAATCGTTCGGCCCGAACATCGCGGTAAAACGGTCGGGGTGGTGCAGAGCGGCTGGGCCATTGGATGGGGTCTCGCCGCCATTCTCTACACGGTGGCGTTTTCTGTCCTTCCCGAAGCCCTTGCGTGGCGCAGCATGTTCTGGGTGGGGCTCGTTCCGGCGTTGCTGGTGTTTTATATCCGCAAGCATGTGCAGGAGCCGGAGAGCTTCAACAAGGCGCAGCAGCTGATGCGATCGGCCGGCAAGCGCCCCTCGTTTCTGCGGATCTTTGCACCGGGCATCTTGCGCACAACTTTATGCTCGTCGCTGATGTGTGCCGGTCTGCAAGGGGGGTACTATGCGATCGCGACATGGATTCCTACTTTTCTGCGGATCGAAAGGCACCTGTCGGTAATCGGCACCGGCGGCTACCTTGCCGTACTCATTACGGGATCGTTTATTGGCTACGCAAGCGGCGGCTACATCTCGGACCGAATCGGCCGGCGCGGCAACATGCTGCTGTTCGCGCTGTTGTCAGCGGTGAGCACGATTGCCTATACGAAGATCAACTTCAGCAACGCGCAAATGCTCTACCTTGGATTTCCGCTTGGATTCTGTGCATCGGGAATTTTCGGCGGAGTCGGCGCGCATCTGACGGAACTCTTTCCGGCTGCGCTTCGCGCTAACGGCCAAGGCTTTTCGTACAATTTCGGACGCGGTATCGGCGCGTTGTTTCCGGCTCTCGTAGGCGTCTTGAGTGTGAAGACAGGACTCGGAAACGCGATTTGCCTTCTTGCCGTTATCGCCAACGTAACCGTGTTTGTGATGGTGTTGGCGTTACCGGAAACCCGGGGACGGCGGCTCGACGACGCCGGTCACCTCATCCCCGCTCAACAGACGGAGTCGACCTCTGCGAAGTCACTGCCCCGCGGAACATAAACATTCCGTGGCGTGCGCCCTCGCGACGCTTTTTGGGAGCCGCGCGCGTTGTGGCCGCGCGGACTGAGCAATGCAAACTCAAGGATCCCTAAATGACCCATTCCCCTGGGAGTAATGACGCGCCGCTATGCCCACCGCCCGCTGCCGTGCAGTCGGGTCCGTCCACCTTCGCCATGCCGCCCGGTGCCGTGGACACGCACGCGCACGTGATCGGAGAGCAGCCGCGCCATCCATGGATGGCCGATCGTTCGTACACACCACCGCCGGCCACAGCGGCGGCCTATCTGAAGATGCTCGACGATACGGGTTCGCAGTATGGCGTGCTTGTGCAGGTTAGCGTGCACGGCCAGGATAACACCCTGCTACTGGAAACGCTGCGCGCGAATCCGGACAGGTTGCGCGGCGTGGTGGTGCCGTCGCTCGGTCTCGGCGACGCGGCATACCAGGACATGACAGACGCAGGCGCGGTTGGGCTGCGCTTGAACCTGCTATTCGGCGGAGGCGGCATCGGCATCTCGCAACTGGCTGAGTACGACGCATTGGCGCGCGACTGGGGCTGGCATATCCAGTTTTTGCTGGACGCGCGAAGTTTGCCGGAGTTGGCGCCGCAACTCGATAAGGTGCGATCGCGGATCGTGATCGATCACATGGGCCACATGCCAACTGCAACCGGCGTGGCGTCGGCGGGATTCCAGCATCTTCTCCAACTTGTACGCGACGGCGCGTGGGTCAAGCTGTCCGGCGCGTATCGGCTGAGTACCGCAGCGCCGACGTACGCTGACACCGCCGATTACGCAAGCGCGCTGATTGCGGCGGCGCCGGACCGTTGCGTGTGGGGTTCCGACTGGCCGCACGTCGCGTTGTGGGGCGCGATGCCGACGGTCGGGCAACTGCTCGACACACTTGCCGTGTGGGCGCCGGATGAGCAGACTCGTACCGCAATTCTGGCAACGAACGCGCACCGGCTGTACGGCTTACGATAGCAGGATGTGTCGCGCCAAGGGTGCAGGAGTACTGGCTGCTAGCGTGGGCGAACCTTCGCACCGTTGAGTTCTTCGACGACCTCGAACAGCCGTGGAACGTACTTTTCCCCATGCCCGAGGTTGTTTGCGAGAACATAGATCTGGTGTACCGCCTCGGCGACGACCGCGACAGAGGACTGCGCCGCAGCCAGTTGTGCATAGGAGCGCATGTCTTTTGCAGCGTTGCGTATCGCAAATTGCTGGCCGCTATCGTCTCCGGCGAGAAGAAACGGGATCATACGGTCGAAGCTCTTGCTGTGCGCCCCGCTCAGGCGACACACGCTGGCGAATTCGGGCAGATCGAGTCCTGCTGCAGCCGCTGTGCCGAAGGCCTCCGCCAAAACTGCGGCGTTGGCCTGTGAGATGAAGTTATGAATCAACTTTGCACGGTAGCCGGACCCCGATGCTCCAAGATGATGGACTGACTCGGAGTACGTGGCGAACAGCGGACGGACAATGTTCAGCACTTCGGCGTCGCCGCCTACTAGCACGTTCAACTGACCTTCGGCCGCCTCCTTGGGCGTTCTGTTGACCGGGGCGTCGAGAAATTTTGCGCCTTTATCCGCGAGAGCCGTGGTCGCCTCGAGCGCAAAGTCATGATCGGAGGTTGAACTGTCGATGACGATTAATCCCGTGTGAGCACCTGCAAGGAGCCCGTCGTCGCGAAACAGCACATCCCGTACCTGCGGCGTTCCTGTCACGCAGATGATGACGACATCGGCGTTTCGAGCCAGATCGGCAGCTGAAGTGGCTTCCGCGGCTCCCCTCGAAACCAGGTCCGTCAGTCTTTCTCTATTTCGATGTCCCAGCACTGTGAGGGGAAAGCCGTGCCTCAGGATGTTCGTCGCAATCGCGTGCCCCATCAGTCCCAGTCCTACCATGCCGACTCGCAGCAGGCTGCCAGATACAAGTACATCGCTCGTTTTGTTAGTCATGGAATTCCAGTTCGTGATGGGTGGACGGGCTGTCTTTCATTCGCTGTTCATGCCGAGTGGGTCGAGGAAGCGGCGATCCCATATGACGGACATATTGTTCATTGAGGTCAGCAATGTCGCGACAACCCAGAAGTCCTAGAACGCGGTCGATCTCAGTCTTCAGGATTTGAATGGCGCGCGCTACGCCGGCCTCGCCGCCGGCAGCGAGGCCATACGTGGTCGCGCGCCCCAACAAGACGGCGTCAGCGCCCAACGCGACGGCCTTCGCAATATCCGAGCCACGACGAAACCCTCCGTCAAGCATGACGGTAAGACGTCCTCCTACTTCGGCGACCACGTCCGCAAGTACGTCCATGGCTGAGACAGCGCCGTCAAGCTGCCGTCCGCCGTGGTTCGACAGAACAATACCGTCTGCACCAACCGAGACGGCGCGAGCCGCATCTTCGGCACCAAGCAAACCCTTGATGATCAACTTGTTCGGCCAAAGATCGCGTAACCGTCGAATGTCTTCCCAGGACAGCGATGGGTCCAGCTGTTGAGCGAGCGCAGATGCCGCGCCCCGCACGCTGTTCTGTCCGGGAGGCAGTAAGTCGCCGAGATTTGCAAAGCGTGGCATGCCGTGCGGAAACAGCACGTCGATCATCCAGCGAGGATGAAGCATGACATCGAACGTGTTCTTCAAGTCCAGCTTAAGCGGTCTCGCATAGTTGCGCAGATCCCATTCCCTCTTGCCGTAAATCGCGCTGTCGGTGGTGACCACCGGCGCCTCGATTTGCGCAAGTCGCGCGCGCTCGGCCAGTTTGGCGACAAAATCTCGGGTCCGGTACATGTACACCTGCATCCACACCCGTCCGCCGGACCGCCGGACAACGTCTTCGAGCGAGATGGTCGATGCATTGCTCAGAACGAAGGGAATTTGCGCCGCAGCGGCCGCGCTTGCCAGCGCGACGTCCCCTTCGCGAGCGAGCAATCCACTGAACCCCGTCGGTCCGATTACGAACGGGGCGGCACTGGGCTTGCCAAATAGATTGATGCCGATATGCCGTTTCGATACATCCACCAGCGTGCGCGGCAGGAAAGCAATCTCGTCGGAGACGGTCCGATTGCGCTGTAACGTTATTTCGTTTTCAGCGCCACCTTCGACGTATTCGAAACAGAAGTTCGGTACCCGCCTTCGAGCCATGGCCCGAAGATCTTCGATGCTATGGGCCCGCGCCAGTTCAGAGCCGGAATAGAGGCGACGTTGCAATTTAAATTCTCCTGTCCTGAACGTCTGTCGCTGGTATAGAAACCGGCTAAACGGGCAGTTTCTTTTGATAGTTGATCGTCAACGCGCAGAGAATCTGAAAAGCTGCGACTGCGACAAAGAACATCAGCGCGAGGAAATAAGAGCCTGTCTTTTGAACGATGAAGCCGATGAAGATGGGCACGAAAATCCCGGCGATGTTACCGACGAAGTTCATGATCCCCGTCAGAGCTCCTGCCCGCGCACGGGTCGCCAGGAGAGACGGTGTCGCCCAGTTGCATCCGCCGCACCATCTGATGAAGAACAGCGCTATGCAAAGCAGGGCGACTACCAGAAACGGAGCGCTGGCATATGCCACAGCCAACATCGCGAGCGCGACAGCGACAGCGCCGATCACCATCATGGACCGATAGACAAGATTAGAGCCTGCGCCCGACATCTTCCAGCGGTCCGCGACCTGACCAGCCAATATCTCGCCAACAAAGCCGAAGAAGAAGATGATGAACGTGGCGCCGCCAAGCGTCTTGATGTCGAAACCGTGGACCTTGTAGAGATACGTCGGAAGCCAGGTCATCAAGCCGAAGAAGATCAGATTGGTGCACGTGTGACTCATGCACAAGGCCCATACGGATCGGTAGCTGAAGAAACGCATCATCGATACGCCGGAGGCGACTTTCGGCCCATTCGCATCTTCGAGTGCGAGACCACGTTCGATATGCGCTACCTCCGCGTCGCTGATGTACGGGTGTTCGCGAGGAGCGTTCCGGATGTACCACCACGCCCACACTCCGCAAAGGACGGTGCCCACGCCAGCAATGACAAAAGCACCTCGCCACGACCCGAGAAGCGAGATGAGTGCAGCGACGACGAACGCACCGATTCCCGAGCCGAGCGCGCATCCGCTGTCGAGCAGCGATGCGCCCCGTGTCCGCTCGTTCTTAGTAAGCCATAATGCGTTCAGCTTGCTGCCGGCCGGATATATTGGCCCCTCGGCAATTCCTAGTCCGAGCCGCGTGAGCAACAAGGTGAACCATCCGGTCGTGAGCGCGGAGAGACCTTGAAAGAAACCCCAGCCGATGGTCGCCGCAGCGATGATGACGCGGGGCTTGAAACGATCGGCCAGCATACCGGCCGGCATCTGCATAAACAGATATGTCCAGAAGAAAGAGCTAAGAATCAATCCCTGCCGCTCGGGTGTGAGTTGAAACTCTTGCGAAATCATCGGCATCGCGACCGACAGTGCCGCCCGGTCTATATAGTTGACCGAGACCAGCGTCAGCAGAAGAAAAAAGATCTTCCAACGGACGCCAGTCATTCTTATGGTTTGGGCATTTGTTGTACTCATTGCGTGTTTGTCTCCTTTATGAAATCGGCTGATGCAAACGTAGGCGCGTGACTTGTGGCGCCGCATTTGTCGCTACTTGATGCGGTCTTATCGCGCCGGAACTCTCCGCAGGAGGGGATCCGACCGGTTCGGATGCGAACCTCTTCCGATTTCAGGCCAATTCCTCAAAACTGCTGATGCGTTGTCTTTGTATTTTGGGTTACTAAAATATTAGTACGAGCGCGCTTGCCTTCGATACGCGCGCCGGGAAGACCGCTCTCGATCACGCATCGCGGGCCGCCACATGTTCGAGGATTGTGTTTTGTACAGCGCTCCGCTGGCTGTCGGACAATACGAACTGTTCGGAGAAGTTCGCGAGAATGCAGATGCCATGGGACCTTGCATCGATCATGAAGTCGATCGCACGCTTCTGTCCTGCCAGATCAAGGTAACCCGTTTCGTCGAACATGGTGGGGACGACCAGAAATTCGCCGCGGTAGGGGCTGTTAGCCATTCAAATATTTCCTCTTGCGCGAATCTGTTGCCGTCCATATCTCATGGAAGCGCTGACTATACGGTTCACAAACCTTGGCTGTATAGTGAAACGTTTCCATCACCTGATCGCTTTCGCGACTTACCTTGACACGCAAAACGAAGAAAGCCTTTGGCATCCATTCTGTCGCGTTTACGAATGAAGCATTTGTAATTGCTGATTACGCTCGACGACTGCAAATGGCTGCACAAGGCATCCAGTGCAATGTCGATGACACGACTCGAGTTCCACCATTGGTTTGCCGGCGGCGGACTCTATAGAGACGCTCAGATGCTGCCGCTCTCCTGACGCCCACACGCCAACGAGAGGCGAAATATGGGTATCTTTTTCCTGGTTATAAGGAGGGGCGCCCGTTGTCGAACATGGCAATGTTGACTCTTCTGAAGCGCGTGTCGCGGCGGGGGATCACCGTACATGGTTTCCGTTCGACGTTCCGCGACTGGGTGGCCGAATGCACCGAGTACCCGGCCTCTCGCTGGCGACAAAGAGCACGGAAAGAATGTGTCGATGGCTTCGGCTATACCGCAAGCCCTAGCTGCATAGCTGCCGTTCGAGCTTGCGTAAAGGCAACCATTCGAGTGGGTTTCTACCACCTGTACTTCCTCGCCATTTCCGCACAAAGTTGCGCATCGAAAATTGTCTGCGACGACCATCGTCATCAGTTTCCCGAATCTCACAAGGCTTACTGGCGCATCTTGTAGTGGTCAAGTTATTTCGGACAGGCAGATAGATTCTTTTACTGTCGGTTTCGCCTCGTAGGCAGCGGGTGACAGATAGCCCAAAGTCGAATGCAAGCGTACAGCGTTGTAGAAACCGACGATGTACTGGTTGATGTCGCGCCGTGCTTCTTCGTGGTTGGCATAACGACGCAGCCACACGCGCTCCATCTTCAGGTTCAGGAAGAACCGCTGCATCACCGAATTATCCCAACAGTTTCCCTTGCGGCTCATGCTGCAAACCACGTGATGCTGCCTGAGCAGGGCCTGGTATTCCTCGCTTGCATACTGGCTGCCCCGGTCCGAATGCAGAATCAGTCCCGGTGCTGGCCGACGCTGTTGCAGCGCCATGGTCAGCGCCGACATGACCGGTCCGGCCGGCATGGTAGGCGCCATGGACCAGCCGACCACCTTGCGTGAGTACAGGTCCAGTACGACCGCCAGATACAGCCAGCCCTGCGCCGTGCGGATATACGTGATGTCTGAAACCCACGCGCGATTGGGCTCTGCCACATCAAACTGCCGGTCGAGCACGTTCTCCGCTACAGGTAGCGTATGCCTGCTATCGGTCGTCGAGACGAACTTGCGCTTCCAGCTCGTGCGCAGGCCCGCCTGGCGCATCAGCCTACGCACCCGGTAACGACCAATACCCAACCCTTGCTCCCGCAGCGCATGCATCACGCGCCGGCTACCATAGCTCGCGCCGCTCGCAGCAAATGCTGCCTTGACGTGAGTCTGTTCCTGCAGGCTCCTTACGCTCGGCCTGGCACGCCGGTGCGCGTAGTAGCCAGAGCGGCCCACCTGCAAAACCCGGCAGGCGTGACTGACCGATATGGCCTCCTGTTGCAAGTGAGTTACCACGCGGTAAGTCACTTCAGTTCCCTGGCAAAGAAGGCCGACGCTTTTTTTAACAGCGTGTTGTCCTCGCGCAATTGCCGATTCTCTGCTTCGAGTTGCCGGATGCGCTGCTGTTCCGCCGTCAGCGGCTTGCCCTCGCCGGGACCGCCAGCACGTTCCGCATCGTACTGGGCTACCCAGCGCCGCACGGCTGTATCAACAAGGTCCATCGACCGGCAGACTTCGCCGACCGATAGGCCTTGGTCTCGAACCATCCGTACCACTTCCAGCTTGAAGCTGGCGTCAAATTGTCGGCGCCTTCTTGTCATCTATCGTTTTTCCTCGTCGATTCAGGATTGTCCTCCTATCGACCTGTCCGAGGAAATTAGACCATCACAGCCGTCAAGCAGCGACCGTCCAAGGTGAGTCGATGACGAACTGCGATCGAACGGCAGGAAGCCGTTTGACTACGGTCGCTAGTCGGCCGGAGCCGCCGGATGATGGGGAGCGATTCACGCGGCGTCACCGAGCGCCCTATTGCGTTGCCTCGCGTCAAGCTCATATATCGCCGTAGAATTCAACGGCCGCGAGGTCGTTCGGGGGTACCATTCGCCACTGCTCTTCTCCTGTCAAGGATTTACCGTCGATAACAGCCTTAAAAATTGCTGATATGAATCTTGAGATATTGAAACAGGCGATTCTCGACTCGCGCGATGGCATAACGATCTCAGACAACAGCCGGGACGATCAGCCGTTGATTTTCGTCAACCCTGCATTTGAGCGTTTGACTGGTTACACGTCGGAGGAGATCATTAACCGTAATTGCCGGTTTCTCCAAAATGATGATCGGGACCAGCCTGAGTTGCAGGCTGTGCAACAGGCGATACGTGACGGCGAGTACTGTCTGGCTACGTTGCGTAACTATCGCAAGGACGGCTCGATGTTTTGGAACGAGCTGAGTATCTCGCCCATCTATGATATTGAAGGCTCCGTCACCCACTTTATCGGCATCCAGAAGGACGTAACGGCGCGGGTGCTCCTACAACAACAGTTGCGAGACAAAAATCAGTCGCTTGAGGAAATGAGGAGCCATCTCGAGCGGCTCGCCATGACAGATAGCCTGACGGGCATTTACAACAGACGTTTTTTTGACTCGCAACTTGACGTCCAATCGAGGATTTCTCGCCGCACTGGGCAAGCGCTAACGCTGATGATGGTCGATGTGATCATTTCAAGTCGTTCAATGACATCTATGGGCATCCTGCCGGAGACGTCGCTTTGCAGCGTATAGGCGGCAGTCTTGACCAATCCTTTCTTCGAGCATCCGACTTTGTCGCCCGCTACGGCGGGGAAGAGTTTGTCTTGCTTTCGACCGGCATGACGCAAGAGCAGGCAGCATATTGGGCCGGTATGCTCTGTAAGAGGGCAGAGAGCTTGCAAATACCGCACGCCGCTTCGGCTACCGGATACTTGACGATTAGCATCGGCTTTTCAGTTAAGGTCATTGCAGCCGACGAGGGTGCGGGTGCGTTGGTCAGCGCCGCCGATCAAGCGTTGTATACCGCAAAGCAGAATGGGAGGAATCGGTCATTCTCCTTCGTGACATGATGTTTTGCTGGCTGCGAGCATATTGCCACGTCGTTTAAGTCGTCAATTTGCGATTCATTTTATGCGCGGCATTATTATTTTGGGGACGTGAAAGCGTCGGCTGACGGTCTGCCTACAGCGCCGCAACGGACTTACATCAATTCCGTCCGAACGGCAGAAGTGGGTGGCGGATTCAACCGGTCGATGGCAGACATCCGACAAAAGCGCGACTAGCTATTGGGCTACTGATGAGACGTGCCAACTCAAGTTGAAGCGTGCAATGGCTGCCGTCGGTTGTGTCAAACTTTTTGGTCGCAAGACTCATGCTGCGGAGCGGTCCGTCGCGTGGTGGGCTGCGACCTTACGACTTTAATCTTACTCAACAGAAACGTTCTCGTGGACGGTCGACGGGGTTAGCCGAAGCGTCGAACGGGTGCGGCGTTTTCTCGATAGTCAACGCGAGTTGCGTTCGGCATACATGGGGACGAAATATGAAGCGGATCGGTCGGTCACTGCGCTTCCTTCGATTGATTGGAATGGGGCCGATCGTTATCGCAGTATCGTTGTCACCGCGTCTTCGGCGGCGCGATGCGGATGGAGGGGAATGGCGTGAGGTTAACCGGCCGTGCTGCTGCGCGCGTCGATCTGGCGCAGGTCCGGTTTGAGTGCGTCCGCCAGCGGCGCGGCGCTGCCCGCATGGGTCAACTGCCATTTCGGAAAGACGCCCGATGAATCTACGCTCCACGATTGGCCCGCGCCGTCCGCGACAATCGCGCGCGCGCCGCGCAGTTTGGAGGCGGGCGGCCGGTGTGTGCCGACAGGCGCTTCGCGCTCGAATGACAGGCTACCTTGCTCATTGAAGACGACGGCAAGCGGGCGCTCCGCCTGCCCGGACGCGCCGAGTGTCACGACCGAGGGCCCGGAGGGCGCGCGTAGCACCGCGTTGGCAGGCTCGCGGCCGGCGAGGATCGCTGCGAGCAGCGCAGACGGGCCGGGCGGACCGGCTTGCGGATCGGACTTGCTGGCGGTATCTGCGGCGTCGACCGTGTCGGTGGACACTGCGTCATCGGACGCCTCGCCGATGCGATTGCGCACGAGAGGCGCCGGCGAGTCGAGTGCGACCGGTGCGGCCATGCCATCGGCCTGCACGACGAGCATCACGTGCCAGTCGTCGGGCGTATTGTTGTAGCGCGGCGCGAGCGAGACGAGGCGCAATTGCGACGCGTCGAAGCCCGCTTCGCGCAGCAGGAGGTACTTGGCGACCGCAAAGTCCTTGCAGACGCCGCTCTCGGCGAAGAAGCGCGCGGGCGGATAGTAGCTGCCGTCGGTGCCGTCGCGATAGCGGATTTCATTGATCAAGGCGTTGGCCAGCGTCAGCGCGGTGTAATCGCCCGCGTTCGCGCGCGCATCGCGTACCTGCGTCACGAGCCGGTTCCAGCCTGCGGGCTTGAGTAACCGATGCGCGTGCATCGCGTCGCGCAGACGCTGCACGCGCGACGCGCCTTCGGCGGATTGTCGAGTTTCACCTTCGAACAACGTCGCAACGAACATCAGGTCGCCGACCTGCGCAAGCTGAGGCCGCAGCTTGTGGTTCGCTTCCCACCACGTCGCGCTGCGCAGCCGTTCGATGCTGGGATCAAACGCGTCCTGCGCCGCTTCGGAGGCGTTTTCCCGGCCGGGTCCCGGTTGCGCGGCAGCCGGAATGACCGCTGCCGCGGATGGTGCGGACTCGACGGCCGCTACGACGGGACGAACAATCGCGCCGCCCTGAATCGTCAGCGAAGACGGCTCGCTGCGCGAAGGGCAGACGCTGTCGATCACCGCGATCGCAACCGCGAGCGCAACGATGCTGCACAGTAATCGACGATGCAATCGCGCGGACATACGATCCCCACAATTCGGGCGAGTATGGAACGTGCCGAGCCGCGTCAAGGTTGCCCGGGTTGCTCCGTACGGCCACCGCCGGGCGTCGCCCGGAACGCTGCACATGACGTGCCAATCGGCAGCGTGAACGTGCAGAAAACTGACGGACAGGCGGTGCGCGGCGCGCACGCCGATTGTGCAGAGTTGTGATGTGGGCCGTCAGGGTGCTGGATGGTGGCTCAAGGCCAACAGGTTGTAGCGTAATGTCGTTCGGGACGCGACGTGTGTTCGGCGGCGTACGGTGAGAAGAGATGGGGGGAGGAGGGCGTTGCGGACGAGCGCGAAATAAAGTCCGCTGAACCGGAAAGCGGCTGCTCGCCGGCACGGATTTTCCATTCCCGCTGACCGTCTGTTTTGGCCGACCACTTACCGGACGACGCGAGCCGTACCTTTAACGGTCGTTGTAACCTGGAAGCTGCCGTTGAGGCCGCGATGGCTTGCAGGGCGGGACTGGGTTGCGTGCGGCCGATCGCGACCGTGCGTAATTCGGGCGGCCCATGCTGTTTGCATGGGGCAGTACCCGGCCCATGAACCGCCGTTCGGCGGCCTCTGCTTAGCGCCGTTAGAACGGCAGATCCGCTGTCGGTAACGGACATACAGGCTCGGAGTCCGTCCACGTTTTTGATGAAATTCACGCGATCGCATGGACTACGGTAAACTACTTGGTAGTCCGGGTTGGAATTCGCCCATACGAGTCTACATCGACTTCGTTTCATAGTGTCCCCAAGCAGCTTTCCGAGAACCTCCTAACCGTTCATAACGGCTTCCCATGGGAGGTTCTTGGGCATGGGTGCGTTCGCTTGTTCGATATTCAAACAACGCGATTCATCTTTCGATTTTTACCGACGCTACGCTTTTGAAGCGGTGTGCTGTCATCTTGTCGCACTTTGAGCCCAACGGCTTCCAGTCGACATATGCAGCACCTCGCGTCGTTCACAGGCGCAGTGTGCTTTTTATCTGACCGCGAACACAATTAATGAAGATTCAATCACTCCGAGAGCAGTGGCCATCGAACATTCCTGGTAACGTGCTTGCGGGCCTCACCTCGTCGTTTGCCCTCGTCCCCGAATGCATCGCCTTTGCGTTGGTCGCGCAAGTGAGTCCTCTTATGGGGCTTTACGGCGCGTTCATCATTTGTACACTGACCGCCATCTTTGGTGGCAGGCCTGGAATGATCTCGGGCGCCGCGGGCTCGATGGCTGTCGTTATCGTCGCGCTTGTCGTGCAGCACGGCGTCCAATACCTTCTAGCCACCGTCGTCCTGAGCGGTGCGCTGATGATACTTTTCGGGCTATTGCGTCTGGGTAAGCTGATTCGAATGGTGCCCCATCCAGTGATGATCGGATTTGTGAACGGCTTGGCCATTGTCATCGCCACGGCGCAACTGGAGCATTTCAAGCGCGATACTCCCCAAGGTGAGGTATGGCTGCAGGGGACATCGTTGGTGGTTATGTGTGCATTGGTTGCACTGACGATGCTGATTGCCTACCTCCTACCTCGAATCACCAAGGCCGTACCGGCGGCCCTTGTCGCCATCGTGAGCGTCGGATTGCTCAGCCAGGTCATGCATTTGCCCACGCGGACATTGGGCGACATGGCACATATTGCAGGCGCCGTCCCGAGCTTTCGTCTGCCTCAGATATCGGTTGACTTCGAGACTTTTCGGATTGTCTTTCCCTACGCGCTGCTCATGGCGATAGTGGGTTTGCTGGAAACACTGCTCACTTTCAATCTCACCGATGAGATCACCGAGACCCGTGGACGGCCAAATCGCGAGTGTCTCGCACTCGGCGTTTCAAATGTCGTTTCGGGCCTGTTCGGCGGCATGGGTGGTTGCGCGATGATCGGTCAAACCATGATCAACCTGAGTTCGGGAGGGCGCAGCCGCCTGTCAGGAGCGACGAGCGGCATCATGATCCTTCTATTCATCCTCTTCTTATCCCCGCTCATCGAGCGGATCCCCTTGGCCGCACTGGTCGGGGTGATGTTGGTTGTCGCACAACAGACCTTTGCATGGGGATCGCTTCGGGTGCTGGGTAAGGTTCCCCGCAACGACGCGCTGGTGATCTTGGCCGTGACGGTCATTACCGTTTTTACCGACCTGGCAATTGCCGTATTGTGTGGCATCGTCATAGCCGCATTGAACTTCGCCTGGCAGCATGCGCGCGAAATACGCGCTGAAGTGAAAAACAGCAATGATGGAACGCGGACATATATCTTGCACGGCACATTGTTCTTCGCGTCTACCGCAAATTTTCAAGAACTTTTCCATCCCCAAACCGATGCAGAAGAAGTCATAGTTGATTGCCAGCATTTGCACGTGGCTGACCACTCCGCGATAGTTGCGTTCGAAACGTTGAAGGACCGTTATCAGAGGGCCGGAAGGCGCTTGCGATTTGCGAACCTATCGACGCGCAATCAACATATTCTCAAACGCGCTGGTGTTTCCCTTATAAACGGCTGAGGCCCGTTGAATCGCAAACCTGCGTGGCCGTTGTGCTTCGAAAGCGGGCATTCCGAAGTTGGCATGTCGAACGGCTATAGTGTGTGGCGACCCGAGTCAGTCACCATCGGGCCCAGTACGGCCATTTACGGCTGTTGACTCGCACTTTCGTGCGGACATTTGAACACCGGCATAGCAGCAGATACCTGACATTCAGGTACAGACTCGATCCGTCATCGGCGGCCGTAGCTGCGATTCGCTTCTGGCATCAAGTGGCCGGCCGCGTGTGCGCAGCGCATTGTACGGGACCCGATCGCTACGATTTTTTTCCCGCTGATGGCCGTATTTTTGCGTGAGATTTATATCGAGGCGCCTATGCTGAAACTCTTCAAAAACGAGGGCGGCTACGCCCGCATGGCATGGCTTTAGCATACCCGCTCGATGTCCATGACGCGATCCCGCGTACTGCCGATTTGCGCTAAATACATGAGCCGCCTTGTCGTTGTTTCAAATCGTACTGCTGATCCCCGCAACGCTGCTGCCGGCGGACTCGCCGTCGCGATAAGAGAAAGCTTGCAGCAGACCGGAGGCATCTGGTTTGGCTGGAGCGGCAAATTCGCGGAAGAAGGGGACGGTGGAACCGCTCGCACGAGCGAACCGCAGGTGCAAACGGTCGGCAACGTGACTCTGGCCACACTCGATCTGAGCCGGGAAGACCACGAAACCTACTATCTCGGTTACGCCAACGCTGTACTGTGGCCGGTGTTTCATTATCGGCTCGACCTGGCGACCTTCGACACACGGTTCGCAGCAGGTTACCGGCGAGTTAATCAGTTGTTCGCACGCAAGCTGATGGCGCTCTTGAAGCCGGACGATGTTATCTGGGTGCACGACTACCACCTGATCCCGCTTGCTGCCGAGTTGCGAGCCATGGGGTGCGGCAATCGCATCGGCTTCTTTCTGCATATTCCGATGCCGCCCCCGTTGATCATGGCGGCGATTCCCGAGCACGAATGGTTGACGCGCTGTCTTTTCGCCTATGACCTGGTCGGCTTTCAGAGCAAGGCTGACATGGCGCATTTTTCCCACTACGTCGAATCCGAAGCGCGGGGGAAGAAGCTGGGGCGCAACCGTCTGCGGGCGTTCGAGCGAACGCTACAGGTGGGCGCCTACCCGATCGGCATCGACGTCGACGATTTCGCTCGCCTCGCTGAGGCGAACGAAGGACGCCAGATGTTTGCGGGGATGCGCGAGGAATACTCGCGCCGCCGCTTGCTGCTGGGAGTCGACCGGCTCGACTATTCGAAGGGGCTGCCGCAACGCATTCACGCTTTCCGGGAATTGCTCGCTCGCTACCCGGAAAACCGCAATAGCGCGACACTCATCCAGATCGCGGCACCCAGCCGCGAAGATGTCGGCGCCTATGACGAGCTGCGCCGTCAAATGGACAGTCTGTGCGGCGAGATCAACGGCGACTACGGCGAACTGGACTGGATGCCCGTACGTTACATCCACCGCAACGTCGTTCGAAAGCGTTTGCCGGGCCTGTATCGCGCAAGTCACGTGGCACTGGTCACACCGCTGCGCGACGGCATGAACCTGGTTGCCAAGGAGTTTATTGCTGCCCAGGACCGCGCCGACCCTGGCATGTTGGTGCTTTCGCGTTTTGCCGGAGCCGCGGAACAACTGAAAGAAGCCCTGTTGGTCAATCCGTATGACACGCAGGGCACCGCGCAAGCGATCCAGCGCGCGCTGAGGATGCCGCTTGACGAGCGGATCAATCGGCATCAAACGCTCCTGAATCGAATTCGCAAATTCGATATCCGCTGGTGGTGCTCGAGCTTTTTACTAGCACTGAAACAGGCGGAGCACGACGACCTTGATCTGCTATATCCGGAGACTGGTGAGGTTGCCTGTTCGAACGTCTAGTCTTGTACCGGCAAGAGGCAACTTCGGGCCGACAGCACCCGCTTGCAGTGCGAAAAACAAACGTTGCCGAACGACCAAGGGCGACTGCGCCACCGCGCCCCGCGTCGAAACTCCGGTCTCGAGCCTGTGCCAGGACGCGGGGCGTGCGGAAACAGAAGTTGACCTGACCTCGCCGCCGCAGCAACCGTACATTGCGATAGCGCCGCCCCGCTCATTCGTAGGCAAAGACGCTGCCGAATTTGTCCAGACGTTCGAGCGCCATGCCCGAGCCGCGCACGACACAGGTCAGCGGGTCTTCGGCAACGAACACCGGCAGACCGGTCTCCTCGGCGAGCAGTCGATCGAGGTCGCGTAGCAGTGCTCCGCCGCCCGCCAGCATGATGCCGCGCTCAGCGATATCGGCACCGAGCTCTGGCGGCGTTTGCTCGAGTGCGATCTTGACCGCCGATACGATCTGGTTCAGCGGATCGGTGAGGGCTTCGAGGATCTCATTGCTGGAGACCGTGAAGCTGCGTGGGATGCCTTCTGACATGTTCCGGCCCTTCACCTCCATTTCCTTCACTTCCGAACCCGGGAAAGCTGAGCCGATTCCCTTCTTGATAGCTTCGGCGGTCTGTTCGCCGATCAGCATTCCATAGTTGCGGCGGATATAGTTGACGATTGCTTCGTCAAACTTGTCGCCGCCGACGCGCACGGAACCTTTGTACACGATGCCGCCGAGCGAAATGACGCCCACTTCAGTCGTGCCACCGCCGATATCGACAACCATTGAGCCGGTCGGCTCAGACACGGGCAGTCCAGCGCCGGTTGCGGCGGCCATCGGCTCTTCGATCAGGTAGACCTGCGACGCGCCCGCACTGTGCGCAGCTTCCTTGATTGCACGTCGTTCGACCTGGGTAGACCCGCACGGCACGCAGACAATGATGCGCGGCGACGGCGCAAATACGCGCGGTGCGTGAACCATACGGATAAACTGTTTGATCATCTGCTGGGTGATGTTGAAGTCGGCGATCACGCCGTCCTTCATCGGGCGGATGGCTTCAATGTTGCCCGGCACTTTGCCAAGCATCTCCTTGGCTTCCTTGCCAACTGCCAGAATAGTCTTTTTGCCATTCGGGCCGCCTTCCTGACGAAGCGACACGACCGACGGTTCGTCGAGGACAATGCCCTTGCCCCGCATGTAGATCAGCGTGTTTGAGGTGCCAAGATCAATCGCCAGGTCGTTGGAAAAGTAGCTGCGTATAAAACCGAACATTCGAAATCCTGTGTTGCTTGAGGTCAGGCGCTTGGCCGACCACGTACGACCATGCTGCAGTCGGGAGAGGAAAGAATAACAGGTGCAGAGACCCGGAGACGCCGCGTCGCATGCGCGGGGCTAGCGAAAGGGAGGCACACCGCCTGGACCTGACGGCAGGGCTGGGTCAAATTCGGCGACCGATGACGGTCCTTGTGTTTCGCGACAGACAGCAAGCGCGGCTTGACCGGTTCGGGGCGAGCGGGGCAGCTTGCCGTTCCAATTTGTCGCCATATCGATCGATGAAATCGAGCTTTAGGGCTGAGTATGGCTTGTATATATTCGCTAACTCCATCCCCGATCCTGACTATTGATTCATGCGCATCGCCTTCCGCTTTTGCATTTCGTACTACCTTTTCGCCTGCGCGATATTGACGTTTGGCACGCTGCCCACAGCGGCGCAGGCGCGCGAAACGATCTCCATCAGCTACCAGCGTTCTTCGACGCTCTTCATCATCCTCAAGCGCACGGGAGAGCTCGATAAAAGGCTCAACGCACAGGGCTACGACGTCAGATGGGACGAGTTTTCGGACAACCTGCTGGAGTCGCTCAATGCAGGCAGCGTGGACCTGAATTCCGATGTCGCCGATGCGTACGCGCTTTTCACGCAGGCCGCCAATGCGCCGCTCACGTACTACGCCGAGGAAACCTCCGCACCGTCGGCGCAGGCGATCATTGTGCCGCCCGGTTCACCGATCCATGCGGTATCGGACTTGAAGGGCAAGCGCGTTGCCGTATCAAAGGGATCGGGCTCCAACTTCCTGCTGCTTGCCGCGCTCAAGAAAGCGGGGCTCACGATCAACGACATCCAGGTGCGTTACCTCGAAGCACCCGATGCGCTCGCCGCATTTCGCGGCGGTAATGTCGATGCATGGGTGATCTGGGATCCGTTCCTCGCCGCCGAACAGCTCGACGACCACGTGCGGGTCGTCGCCGATGGCTCGGGTGGCCTCGCGCAATACAACCGCTTTTACACCGCGGCGACCGCATTCGCCAAAACGCATCCCGATGTGCTAAATGTCGTGTTCGACGAATTGAAGGCGACCGGCAAGTGGGTCAAGGCCCATCCCGACGAAGCCGCGCAGATCCTTGGCCCGCTCTGGGGCAACCTTCCCGCGCCGACCGTCAAGCTGGCGAACAGCCGCCGCAGCTATGACATCGAGCCGGTCAGGCCCGAACAGTTGGGCGAACAGCAGCGAATTGCCGATACGTATCACGCAGCGGGAATGATCCCCGCAGCTTTGAACGCAGGCGATATCCGGATCTGGACGCCACCCGCGAAATGATCCTGAAAGCGGCGGTTGAACGTAAGGAACAAACCGACTCTTTTCTGCGGTGGTACGAAACTTCACAACGACGGATGGCGCAAGTGCCAATCCGTTTCCCGCTGGAAGGAGTGGCCCGCCCTGATCAATAGCGCTTCATTCCATTCAGCTGCGACGAGTTGAAACCCGACCGGCGCTCCGTCACCGGTAAATCCGCCATTGAGTCTGAGCGTTGGCTGCCCAGTTCCGTTGAATGGGAAGGTGTAGCGTGCCAGGCGTTCGGCCAGCGTCGGCTCTTCAATGAAGCGCGCGAGCGCGGCATGCATGGGAGTACGTCTCGTCTATCCCCCAGCTCTTGCCAACCGGCCGCCCATGCCGAATTGAGCCCCAAACCTCCCCAACGAGCGCGGAATCGGTGTTTCCCCGCGGTAGGGGTGAATCCCGTTGACGTAGTTAAATCAATTGATTTAATGTGAACTCGTCTGAAAACGCGGACAGATCCGATGCTGCGCTGAGATTACACGTGCGCGCGAATCGGGCGCATCCAGCATTGGCGACTCACGCCGTCGATCAGGCTGGTTATCGCCGGGTCATTGACGGCACGGGCGCTACGCCGTCAGGGCGACGCGGTCGGACATCGGTATAGGTTCAGGTAACGCCTGCGCCGCAAACTACCTTAAAAAACGGAGACATTCGATGACCCGACTTTCGACCCAACTCATCGGCGCCAGCGCGCTAACCCTGAGCTTGTTAGGCGGCACGGCGGCCATCGCGGCGCCGAACGGCACCGTCGCCTTCCTGATGCCCGACGAGGGCTCGACACGCTACGAACAGCATGATTTCCCCGGCTTCAAGGCCGAAATGGGAAAGCTCTGCCCGGACTGCAAGGTGGTCTACCAGAACGCCAACGGTGACGTCGCGCAGCAGCAGCAACAGTTCAACTCCGTGATGTCGCAGGGAGCGAAGGTGATCGTGCTCGACCCGGTGGATTCGGCAGCGGCTGCATCGCTGGTCCACATGGCGCAAAGCCAGGGCGTCAAGGTGATTGCGTATGACCGGCCCATCCCCTCGACGCCGGCCAACTACTACGTGTCGTTCGACAACGAGGACATCGGCAGGTCCATCGCACGCTCGCTCGTGCAGCGCCTGAAAGAGATGGGCGTGTCGACCAGCACGGGCGGCCTGCTCGAAGTCAACGGCTCGCCAGTGGACGCGGCAGCAGGGCTGATCAAGAAAGGTAGCCACGAAGGGATAGAGGGCAGCGGCTACAAGACGCTGGCCGAATATGACACGCCGGACTGGGCGCCGCCGAAGGCGCAGCAGTGGGTCGGCGGCCAGATCACGCGCTTTGGCTCGCAGATTGTCGGTGTGGTGGCCGCCAACGACGGCACGGCGGGCGGCGCGATTGCGGCCTTCAAGGCAGCCGGCGTGAATCCGGTGCCGCCCGTGACAGGCAATGACGCGACGATTGCCGGGCTGCAGCTGATCATCTCGGGCGACCAGTACAACACGATCCTCAAGCCGAGCGAGAGCGTCGCGGCCGCGGCGGCAAAGGTGGCGGTTGGGTTCCTGAATGGCCAGACGCCTAAGGGTCAAACGACGCTTTTCAACACACCGTCGCAGCTTTTCAAGCCGGCCGTGATTACGGCGAAGAACCTGAAGGCGGAGGTGGTCGACAAGGGCTTCGAGAACGCGAAAGATCTATGCACCGATCGCTATGCGGACGGGTGCAAGAAACTTGGCATCACGAACTGATATCGCTTGATGCCGGACGGGATTCGGCTCGTGCCGGATCCCGACTCGTCGAATCAGGAGTCCGTGGCTGCGATTACCGGCGCCACGGAGAACGCGGTGTAGCGTCGCGCAGGGCGGCGCCGGGCTAGCAGGGCGCCGAGTTAAAGGAGCGATCGTGAGTAACGACATGAAAGGCGCCCCGCACGAATCGCCAGACGCGCAGCATCCGTCCACATTGCTCGACCGCAGCGATGTGCGCGTGAAGCATGCCACCGGCATGGGTGGCACGGTATCGGCGTTCATCGACCGGGTGCGTACGGGCGATCTGGGATCGCTGCCGGTCATCGCGGGTCTGATCATCATCTGGACCGTGTTTACCGCCCTGAACCCGGTGTTTCTCTCTGCCAACAACATGGTGAACCTGCTGTTCGATTGCTCGACGGTCGGGGTGATTTCACTCGGCATCGTCTGCGTGCTGATGGTCGGGCAGATCGATTTGTCAGTGGGCTCGATGAGTGGCTTTGCTTCGGCCCTCGTCGGTACGCTCTGGGTCAATCATGGCTGGCCGGTACTGCTGACGATCGTCGTAGCCGTCGCTGTTGGCGCGATCGTCGGTCTGCTGTATGCGCTGTTGCTCAACCGGTTCGGCATGCCGAGCTTTGTCGCGACACTGGCCGGGCTGCTCGCGATTCTCGGATTACAGCTTTACGTCCTCGGCGCCAGCGGCTCGATCAACCTGCCCTATGAATCGGCGATGGTGAACCTCGGGCAACTCATCGTCATTCCCGCTGTCGTTTCGTATCTCATCGCGCTGGTACCTGGTGCCGTACTACTGGCGCTTGGGCTGCGCACGCGTGAGCGTCGGCGGGCGTCGAATCTCTCGGCACCCTCGGTAGGCAACCTCCTGGTGCGCAGCGTCGCCATTACCTTGCTGCTGGAGATCGTGGTGGCCTACCTTAACCAGGGACGAGGCGTGCCGCTGATGTTCGGACTTTTCGTCGGGATTGCGGTCGCGACGGACTATGCGCTGAAGCGGACTCGCTGGGGTAGGTCGATGCATGCGGTCGGCGGTAATCGTGAGGCGGCGAGGCGGGCAGGGATCAATGTGGGGGGTATCTATACCAGCGCCTTTGTATTGTGCGCGAGTCTCGCCGCGCTTGGCGGCGTGCTGACCGCCGCGCGGCTCGCATCGGCAAGCACGCAGGCCGGTACCGGCGACGTGAACCTGAACGCCATTGCAGCCGCCGTGATCGGTGGTACGAGTCTTTTTGGTGGACGCGGCAGCGCATATTCTGCAGTACTGGGGATTATCGTGATCCAGTCGATCGCTAGCGGCCTGACGTTGCTGAACCTGTCGTCGTCACTGCGCTTCATGATCACCGGTGCGGTGCTGGCGATTGCGGTGATCGTCGACTCGCTTGCCCGGCAGTCGCGCGTTTCGCATGGCCGCGCGTAATTCCATCACCAGGAGAGCAGTAAATGAATGAATCCATCAAGGGAAAAGTGGCCGCCATCACGGGCGCGGCATCGGGAATCGGCCTCGAGTGCGCACGGACGCTGATCGCGGAGGGCGCGAAGGTCGTGCTGGTGGACCGCGCGAAGGAGCGGCTCGAGAAACTTTGTGCAGAGCTTGGGCCGAACGCATTTCCGCTGGTGGTGGATCTGCTGCAACCGGCGCAGGTTTCGGGGATGTTGCCGAAAATTCTGGATCTTGCCGGTGACCTCGACATCTTCCATGCGAACGCCGGCGCTTATGTCGGCGGCGAAGTGGTGGACGGCAATCCGGACGAGTGGGATCGCATGTTGAACCTGAACATCAACGCGGCGTTCCGCTCGGTGCATGCTGTCTTGTCGCATATGGTCGCGCGGACGTCGGGCGACATTCTCTTCACCAGTTCTGTCGCGGGCGTTGTGCCGGTCGTGTGGGAGCCGATCTATACCGCGTCCAAATTCGCGGTGCAGGCGTTCGTCCACACGACGCGGCGCCAGGTCGCCAAACATGGTGTGCGCGTCGGCGCGGTGTTGCCAGGGCCGGTCGTCACGGCGCTGCTCGATGACTGGCCGAAGGCGAAGATGGACGAGGCGCTTGCCTCGGGCAGCCTGATGCAACCGAAGGAGGTCGCCGATGCCGTGCTCTTCATGCTGACACGGCCGCGTAACGTGACCATCCGCGACCTTGTGATTCTTCCAAACAGCGTTGATATCTGACCGCCCGGCAGGCGGGAAAAGGCGTGTACGAACCCGGCGCCGAAGGGCGTTGTCGGGTAGTCGATCTTCCAACCACTTCACGAGACTCATTATGACCCTTGAAAAATTCCGCCTCGACGGCAAGCTCGCGCTGATCACCGGCGGCACGCGCGGCATCGGCCTTGCCATCGCGCACGCCTTCGGCGAAGCAGGAGCGCGTCTCGTCATCAGCAGCCGCAGCCCGGTGCCCGAAGTAGAACGCAGCCTGCGCGACGCTGGCTACGAGGTCGACTTCATCGCGGCGGACCTGGAGCAGGAACAGGCGCCGCAGCAACTGGTCGACGAGGTGCTCAAGCGCCATGGGCGCATCGACGTGCTGGTTAATAACGCCGGCGTGGCGATTCACGGCGACAGCGGCGACTTCGACGAAGCGCGCTGGCGTCGCATCATGAGCCTGAACGTCGACGCGGTGTTCCGCGGTTGCCGGGCCGTGCTCGCGCCGATGCGCGCGCAAGGCGGCGGCGTGATTCTCAACGTAGGCTCTATCTCCGGCATCATCTCCAACATTCCGCAGAACCAGGTTGCCTACAACAGTTCAAAGGCGGCCGTCCACATGATGACCAAGAGTCTCGCCAGCGAACTGGCGACCGAGAATATCCGGGTCAATGCGGTGGCGCCCGGTTACATCGATACCGACATGTCGCGCGGCGGTATTGCGAATGACGAATGGTTCCCTATCTGGCGCAACATGACTCCCATGGCGCGGGTCGGCCAGCCTGAAGAAGTCGCAACCGCCGCGCTATTCCTGTGCTCGCCGGCCGCCAGTTATGTGACCGGCGAAGTGCTGG
>JBEKNG010000003.1:0-27000 GCA_049523075.1 Paraburkholderia sp. | reverse complement strand
GATCGTCAAAAGACGCGGCCGGAACGAGCGTGCCAGCATCGCCAGCGAAGGCACGCTGATCGGCGGCAAGGTCATTAGCAACGCGCCGGCGGGGCCAACGCCCATACCGAGCGAGAGCATGGCCTGAATGATCGGCACCTCGCCCGCAGTCGGGATCACAAACAGCATGCCGGCGACCGCCAGCGCAACGATCCAGCCAAACTGGTTGCCGATTTCCGGGCCGACGTGTGGGAACAGCCACGCGCGCGCGGCACCGAGCAGCAGGATCAGCACGATATATTCGGGAATCAGACGCAGCGCCATGCGGGCAAAGAGGTGTAACCAGCGCACAAAGTCGTTGCCGCGCTGCTGCTCCTGCAGCGCAGCAAGTTGCGCCAGCTGGCCGTCGGCGGCCTCGGCCTCTTCACGCGTGACGAGCCGGTTCACCAGATAGCCCAGACCGAACACCATTAACACGCCCAGCACGAGGCGCAACGCGGCCCAGTTCCAGCCGAGCACGAAACCCATAAAAACGAGCGTTGCCGGATTGAGCACAGAGTTGCCGAGCCAGAACGCAATCGCGCCGCCGGGCGAGGCCTGGCGCTGCCGCAAGCCGACCACGACCGGCGCCGCGCAGCACGTGCACATCATGCCGGGGATCGCCAGCAGGCCGCCGGCCGCGACGCTGCCAAAGCCGGTCTTGCCGAGCACCCGGGCGATCCATTGCACCGGCAACAGAACCTGCACAGCCGAGCCCAGCAACAGGCCGAGCACCATCGCCTGCCAGATCGCCTTGCCGTAAGCAAGCGCATAACCCAGCGCGGCCGCCAGCGATGGCGCGGGCGGACTCGCATCGGTACCCATCAGGATCGATTTGCCGATCGAATGCGTCTGCGCTGCCGTGAACGCGCGGTGGTAGTACGGAAACCACTTCACATAAAAGAGTCCGGCGACGGCGAGCAGCAGAAAAATAATCCATCCGGAGGCGGGTTGAGTCTGGCGTGTGGTGTTCATCGTTATGGTGTGTTCTGGTTTGAAGCGAAGACTTTGGAGCCGGAGACGGCTGGAGACTATTGGGGTTTGACGGGAGCCGGCCGCTCAGGCGCGCCGCCCGGCAAGCCGACCTCAGCGCCGGCGGCGACCCCTGGCGGGGCCGCGACATGCGCAGCCTCGGCAGCACGGTGAGGGGTGCCTGTGAGTACCTTGCCGCTGGCCTTCTCATCTGCGTTCCCATCGGCCTTTGCACCCGCCTGCGCGACGCTCGCCAGCAGCGCTGCGGCCTGCCCGGCACTGTCAGCCGCATTCGGCCTGAAGCTGAAGTGCAGCGCCTCGCCAAGGCGGCTGAAATGCTGCCGGCTGCTGCGCTGATAGGCCGGATCGTAGTGCCGCTCGATCAGTTCGCCGAACAGTTCGGCACGCGCCGCCGCCCTTCTGCCGCCCATGCCGTCCGCCCCGATCCGATTACCCGCGTCGATCAAATGCTGCCAGTGCTTGACCTGTTCGCGGCTATGCAAGCCAATCAGGCGGTCGAGCTGATGCTTGAACGAGTCCGGGTTGTCGAACAGATGCGCGTAGTCCTGCAGCAAAAACGTGATGCGCTCGGCGTGCGTGGCCTCGACTTCCACACAGGCGCCGCCCTGAAAGCGCTCGAGCAGCGTCTGCGGCAAAGTGATCGCGCCAATCCGCCGGCTCTCCGCTTCCACGAACACCGGCCGCTGCACGTCGAAACGCGACAGTACGCTGACCAATGCCGTATCGAAGGCTTTTTGTGCCGGTTGCGGCTGATCCGGCAACGCGCCGAGCAGCGAGCCACGATGGCAGGCCAGTTCTTCCAGGTCGAGCACCTGGGCACCCGCCTTGCGCAGCGCCTGCAGCAAGCGGGTCTTGCCGCTTCCGGTATGACCGGTCAGCGCGACATAGTCGAACTGGCCCGGCAGACGCTTGAGCGCCTCGAGGACGGAGCCCCGATAGACCTTGTAGCCGCCATCGAGCTGACGCGCCTGCCAGCCGATCAGGTTGAGCCACGTGGTCATCGAACCGGAGCGCTTGCCGCCGCGCCAGCAATAGGTCAGCGGGCGCCAGTTGCGCGGGCGGCCGGCAAAGGTCGTTTCAAGGTGATGCGCGATGTTGCGCGCCACCATCGCCGCGCCGACCCGCGTAGCCTCGAACGGAGACACCTGCTTGTACATGGTGCCGACGATCACGCGCTCCTCGTTACTGAGCACCGGCGCGTTGATCGCGCCCGGAATGTGATCTTCGGCAAACTCGAGCGGCGTGCGTACGTCGACGATCTCGTCGAATTGCGTCAGTTGATCGAGGGATACCAGCAGGTTTTTCAATTGGACGACGCGCGAAGAATGGCTGCTTTCGAATGAAATAGCCCGGATGGAGACAAGGTTAAGCGGAATTATGGCACGGGGTGGGTTCGCGCCGGGTCCGGCACCCGCAAGCTGAACGCTCAGACCAACGGCGCGGTCCTTCGCACGGTACGTCGACCCCGCCGAACGAACACCTGCTCGGACCCGTCGCACGTGGAGGACTGCAGATCATGGCCGGCCTCTTCTGGGATTTCGGCGAGAACGCACCCCAAGTGGCTGCAGCCGGCGCCTAAAGCGTCGCTGATACTGGCGCCGGATTTCTATCCGACGCTTTGCGCGGTGCTGAGCTTGATCGCGCTGTGGCCGGCGAGAGCGAAACTCGGAATTCGCTGAGCGCGAACCCGGTGCTCAAGCAACCGGGCCCGCGTCTTTCCGACCCGCGCTTACGGGGCGGGATTCGGCTGCCGTTCATGCAATGCGTCGATTTCCGCCAGCACCTCGGGCGACAACTTCACATCCACACTCGCGATGTTCTCCTTCAACTGCGCGAGCGAGGTCGCGCCGATCAGATTGCTCGTGACGAACGGCCGGCTGTTGACGAACGCCAGCGCGAATTGCGCGGGTGAGAGGCCGTGCTGCTTCGCGAGTTCGACGTAGCGGCTGGTCGCCTGCACCGCTTGCGGCTTGCTGTAGCGCGCAAAGCGTTCGAACAGGGTGATGCGGGCGCCCTCAGGACGCGCGCCACCCTCGTACTTGCCCGATAGCCAGCCGAACGCGAGCGGCGAATACGCGAGCAGGCCAATGCCATCGCGATGGCTGTATTCCGACAGACCCACTTCGAACGTCCGGTTCAGCAAGCTGTACGGATTCTGGATGCTGACGATACGCGGCAAGCCAAGCTTCTCCGCCGCACGCAGGAACTGAGCGACACCCCACGGCGTTTCGTTCGACACGCCGATATGCCGGATCTTGCCTTCCTTCACGAAGTCGGCGAGCACCGCTAGCGTTTCTTCGATCGGCACCGTGTACGCGTCCTCGACCCAGGGATAGGCGCTGCGGCCAAACGTCATGGTGCTGCGATCGGGCCAGTGCAACTGATACAGATCGACGTATTCGGTTTGCAGACGCTTGAGACTGTCGTTAAGCGCCGCGGTGAGATTCTTGCGGTCGAACTGATTGCCTTCACCGCGGATATGGCGCGGATTATGCGGCTGGCGAGCCGGACCGGCGATCTTGGTGGTGAGCACGATCTTTTCTCGTGCACTGCGATGCTGTGCGAGCCACGTGCCGATAAAGCGTTCGGTGGCGCCCTGAGTCTCGGCACGCGGCGGCACCGGATACATTTCGGCGGCGTCGATCAGATTGACGCCTTGATCGAGAGCATAGTCAATCTGCTCGTGCGCTTCGCGTTCGGTGTTCTGTTCGCCCCAGGTCATCGTCCCGAGACCGATCAGGCTGACCTCGACGTCGCTGTTGCCTAGTCTGCGGTATTCCATCGCACTGTTCCTGTTGTTTGAATGATCGAAAAGCATGGAACTTACCACGGCCGCGCAATACCTGCAGGGCAGCTAAAATGCGCCTGCCTGCCGAGGTCGGCAACCACACACTCTGCGACTAAAGCGATGAATCCGGAAAAACTTGAATTGCTGGTGACCCGCGTCATGCCCTACGGAAAATATAAAGGCCGGCTGATCGCGGATTTACCGGGACACTATCTCAACTGGTTTGCGAGCCAGGGCTTTCCACCCGGTGAAATCGGCCAATTGTTGGCGTTAATGCACGAGATCGATCACAACGGGCTGAAGTCGTTAATCGAACCGCTGCGAAAACGTTAAGGAGCATTGAATAACGTTGGTAAACACATTACGCAGAGCAGACAGGCGCTTGTCAGCAGGGTCCAGGCTTTCAGTTTTCCAACCGTAGTCGACATTCGCATAACTAAATCAATACAAAATGAAAGCTGTCGTGCGTGCTATCTTTTCTGTAAAAAAAGCTAACGCTTTGTCGCTTGACCCATCCGGGTCCATCGGTTGTAATCGGCAACACCTGATCCGTTTCTCTCTGCTGATCTCGTATGCCTCTATGAACAATCCCAGCTTCATTCATTTACTGGAATACATCGGCCACGATATGTCGCCGGTGTCGGCTGTCATTGCCTTCTTCGTGTTCGGCTATATCGTCGTGGGCCTGCCGGTCCACTTTCGCCAGGGTCCCGCATCGCGCGACATCTGGGGCACGGCCGCCGGCGTGACGATGGCCGCCGTATATGCCGCGTTCCTCGTGTGCGTGTACCCGATGTTGCACCACTCGCTGCATCTCCTGCCGCCGATCAGCGTGGCCCACTAAACGTCACGGCAAGCGCCGCAAACGCGTCGCACGCGGCGCTCCGATAGGCACCGCTGCGCCGCAGGAGCACGGCCGTGCGCTGCGGCAAAGCTGGTTTCAACGCGACAGGATGCAAGCCCTCATGCTCGCGCGCAATCGCATCGGGCAACACCGTGGCAAGCTGCCCCCGACGCACGATCTCCACCACCGCGCCGAGCGAATTCACCTCGATTGCGACGCGCGGCGCGATGCGCTGCTGGCGGCAGTACAGATCGATGTAACGGCGCGTCGCAAACTCCCCGCTCAATAGCACCAGTGACTCCCGCTCCATGTCCCGCACCGCCAAAGGCACCCTTTGCGCCGCGCAGCGATGGGCCGCGCCAACCACGAGGCTGAGCGTCTCGACGAACAGCACTTCGCTTTCGATGTCGGGCGAACGGACCTCGTCGAACGCAATGCCGATATCGAGCAGGTCGCTGGCCAGCGCCGCTTCGATCTGGTCCTGGGTGGTCTCCTCCAGACTCACAGTGATGCCCGGATAAAGCTCGTTGAATCGGGCCAGCAAAGGGCCGATCAGATACGCCGTGAAGGTCGGCGTGACGGCAAGCCGCAGGGTGCCGCGGCTGAGATCCTGCACGTCGTGAATGGCGCGCCGGCCGGCATCGAGATCCTGTAACGCGCGCCGTGCGTGGCGCAGATAGGCCTCGCCCGCGTCGGTGAGGCGCACCGTGCGGCCCGAACGGTCGAGCAGTTGCACCTGCAAGAGGTCTTCGAGTTGCCTGATCTGCTGCGACAGTGTCGGCTGCGACACGTGCAGCGCCTCGGCGGCGCGCGTGAAGTTCTGGTGTTCTGCGACCGCCTGCAGATAGCGGATATGCCGTAGCAGCATGGAGACTCAACTATAGGTATTACTTATTGGATCAATCATAATCCCGTCTTGGACCCTATAGTTAAACAGGTTCATCCTTTCGTCATTGCTTAGTGCCCGGAGAAACGCTCATGCAGGACATCATTGAAGGTTTTCTGAAGTTTCAGCGGGAGGTATTTCCCGCCCATTCAGCGCTCTTCAAGCGCCTCGCCAACAGCCAGAACCCCGGCGTGCTGTTCGTCACCTGCTCGGACAGTCGCGTGGTGCCGGAACTGCTGACGCAACGCGAGCCCGGGGACATGTTCGTGATCCGCAACGCCGGCAATATCGTGCCGTCCTATGGACCGGAACCGGGCGGCGTGTCGGCGACCGTCGAATATGCAGTAGCGGTGCTGGGCGTCACAGACATCGTGATCTGCGGACATTCGGACTGCGGCGCGATGACGGCCATCTCGAGCTGCATGTGTCTCGATCATCTGCCTGCGGTAGCTGCATGGTTGCGGCATGCCGATTCGGCCAAAGCCGTGAACGCCGCGCGCACCCATGCTTCGCCGCAGGCACGCCTCAACGCGCTGGTGCGCGACAACGTCGAGGCCCAGCTCGCCAACATCAAAACCCATCCGTCTGTTGCGGTAGCCCTCTCGCAGGGTAAGTTGAACCTGCACGGCTGGGTCTACGACATCGAAAACGGTGCAATCGACGCGCTCGACGGCAGTGCGAACCCACAGCGTTTCGTTTCGCTCGCGGCGCATCCCGATGCCTGTGCACTGCGCACACACGTTGACGAGCCCGCTGACGACGCCCAGACAACTTGAGCGACTTGAGCGACTTAAGTGACACCCCTCCCACGCAACCCACGAAAGGATCCACCATGCTGCAATCCCAGATAAGCCAGGCCGCCCGCCTGCAACTGACCGAAACCATCATCGACGCCAAACTGCGTAAAAGCTTGTCCTGGCAGGCACTCGCCGAGGGCACCGGCCTGAGCCTCGCCTATGTGACCGCGGCCTTGCTCGGGCAGCATGCGCTGCCGGCCGAGGCGGCAGAACTCGTCGGCAAGCGGCTCGAACTCGACGACGACGCGATCCGTCTGTTGCAAGCCGTTCCGCTACGCGGCAGCCTCGCCGACAGCGTGCCGTCCGATCCCACCATCTACCGCTTCTACGAGATCGTGCAGGTCTACGGCACCACGCTGAAGGCGCTCGTGCACGAACAGTTCGGCGACGGCATCATTAGCGCGGTCAACTTCAAGCTGGATATCAAGAAGGTAGACGATCCCGAAGGCGGCTCGCGAGCGGTCATCAAGCTCGACGGCAAGTACCTGCCTTATAAGCCGTTCTGAGCCGCGGCGGGCGGCCAAACCGCGCGCAACTCCGATCGCAGGTGCTTAGCCGGCACTACGCTTGCGCTCAGCGTTCAGCAATTCAGGCCCGAGCCCGTCGTACAGGGGCTCAAGCAGTTCCGCTGCCGGACGCCAGCGTTCCAGCGAAGTGCGAAACAGCGGCTTGCGGACCTGCGAGGCGCTGGCGGTATTGACCTGGCGCCTGGTCTCGTGGAACGCGAGACAGCGCTCGTCCCAGTCGAGCCCGCAGTGCGCCAGCATGCGGCGAACGTTGCCCTCGAGATCGTCGACGAGGTCTTCGTACTGCACCTCGATCATCACCCCTTCGGGCAGTGTCTCGCGCCAGTGCGCCATCAACTTGTCGTAAGCACGGTAGTAGCGGCCCAGTTCGCCCAGGTCGTAGCCGAACGGTACGTCCTGGAAAATCCGCGAGAAAATCGACAGGCAGATCTCCACCGGCGAGCGGCGGCTATGAATAAAGCGCGCATTCGGCAACGCGAGATGGATCAGGCCGACGTTGATGAAATTGAACGGATACTTGTCGGTGATCCGCCGGTAACGTGCCGCATCCGGCACCTCGATGCCGATCCGGCGCACGTAGTCGGCGCCGAGCGAAGCCAGTTGCGCTGCCGTGGCGTTATGCATCGCGTCGATGTTGAGCTTGCTGTGGTCGGCGCCGCTTCGCGCGAGGGCACCCATCAGCGCCTTGCCAAAATCCGGACGCTCACCTGCGCCAAACACCTGCGGATGGCTCGCCAGAATCTGTTCGATCAGCGTCGAGCCGGAACGCGGCATCCCCACGATGAAGACCGGCGACCCGGAAGGATCGCCTAAACCCCGTTTTGCCTTCAACACATCCGCGCTCAGCAACTGCGGGATTTGGCCGAACAGACCGAGCGTCATCGCCTCGTTGTAATTGACGCTGCGGCGATGGATCGCATTGCCTTTGAGCAGGTGCTCGAACGAAAGGTCGTTCTGGCCGAGATCGGTCAACGAGTAGCCCATGGCGAAATGCAACTGGGCCTGATTGTCCGGGGTCAGCTCATCGGCATGCTGCGCCAGTTTTTGCAGCGAAACGAAACAGGGATCGTCGAGCGTCATGCGCTTCGACTGAACGAAATTCCGGTAGTACATCATGCTCAGCGGAGCGATCTCGATCGCACGGCGGTACGCCTCATGCGCCTCGTCGAAACGTCCAAGCGATTGCAGGCAGTTCGCCAGGTTGTTGTACGAACCGTCGACCAGCGGGCCCAGCTGCACCGCTCGCCGGTAGCACTCCACCGCCTCTTCCAGGCGATGCATCTGCTCGAGGATCCAGCCGAGGTTGTGAGAGATATCCGCGTTGCTGGGATCGAGCGCCTCCGCTTGCCGGTAGCGCTCCAGCGCCTCCGGAAAACGCTCCATCCTGATGAGCGTCGAGCCGAGGTTGTTGTAGACGCCCGGGTCGGCGGGCCGCTCGAGGCGAACCTTTTCAAAACAGTCGAGTGCCGTCTGGAACTCGCCGCGCGTGGCGCAAGCGTTGCCGCGGGCGAACCAGTCGTCCGCTGTTGCCGGCTGTGTATCGTGCGTCATGGACGGGCAGAAGTCGTTACTAAAAGCTGAAAGAGGCTGCGGACGGCGCCCGCGTACGAGACACCGTAATCATTGAGGCCGAACTTAGCAGGAACGCGCCACAACTTGATTTCCAAATTTCACGAACTGTTACGCGCGGGAAATGGCGTAAGGAATCCAGCATGCGTCGTTGCACGGGTGGTGCGACGGCGATGGAAAGTGCTAGGATGAATTGAGTCACACGACGGAGACGGCCATGTCGAAGTCATTGAGTCCGGAAGCCATCGAGGCGTTGCGACGTCTAAACGATGTCGGCGTCGGCCAGCTTGCGCCGCCGCTCTCGCCCACCATCACCGCCGAGCTGCTCGGACAAGGGCTGGCCGCGGAAGCGGCGGGTGGCGATGTCGAGATCACCTGCAATGGCAGGCAATATTTGTCTGGCGATTGCGATTGACGCGGCGACGCGAGCCTATCGAAGGATGCTGAGCGCGCGTAGCCCGCGCGTCGGGACACCGTGTGCGTTACGCAGCGGCGCGTAGTGGTGTTCTTCGAGTTGCGGCGTGCTGGGAGGGAGACATGGAGCCCAAAGGCATCGACATGGGCGATTATCAGGAGCTCTATCGCGACTACGACATCGAGGTCGCGGTCGAACAGGTCCTCACCGGCGTGAAGGCTCATTTCCGCGTATCGAAGGCCGACGCGCTGATAGTCGACTGGCGCCTTGTGCACATCGACAAGTTCTGGTCCTCCGAACATACGGCGGCTGAAGCAGGCTTTCAGGCCGCGCGCGAGTACATCGACGGTGAACTGATGAAAAAATGAGCGCACCGCAGGCGCGCGTTCAATCCAGACAAAAACGCCAGACCGTGCGAACGATCTGGCGTTTTCACTGATCTGGCGTTTTCACCAGACGTTCTCAGCGAACGTCCGGCACGACCCCGATCAGTTTGCTTGCGAAGCGGCGACCGGCTGACGGTTACCCGTTTGCGTCGACGGTGCGTTCACGCCACCGTATGCGTTGGCATCGGCATTGGCGCGCTCGGCAGCAACCGTCTGGACGCTTTGGCCTTGTTGCGACGCAGGCGCGCCAACACCAGGACGATAGAACGGTGCCGGGCCGTAGCCGCTAGCAAAAGCGGGAGCGGCGAGCGAGGCAGAGGCGGCAACCAGCAGGGCGGCAAGAAGCTTGTTCTTCATGATGACTCCAATAAGCGTTTCGGACTTCGGTTCAGGAAGACGTCGCAACAGGGACCAAACCGGTTTGTCTGCAACGCTGATGAAATCAGTGTATTCCCTTACTATCGTAAATTTGTATCGATAATCCGAAATTACTTTTCTCCAGACAGAAACAATCGGCGAGCGGCTTATCCGGTATGGGAAACAATGGGGTCGTGACAGCTTAAATCGGCCTGCAGGTCGTTTGTATTCCGGCCCCACTTAGGTCTGTCACAGACTGGCCAATCGGCCGCTCTCGGGCCTCCGGCGCCGGTGAGCGGGCAGCTCCCCCGCTTGCGGTAAAATCGCGGTTTGATTCACGCTGCCGGCCCTCCCTCATGTCTCTCGCTCTCCCTGCCAATCCCCGTCGCGTCAGTGTCGCACCGATGATGGACTGGACCGATCGTCACTGCCGTTCGCTGCATCGCGTGCTGTCGCGCCACACGTGGCTCTACACGGAGATGGTGACGACTGGCGCGCTGCTACATGGCGATGTGCCCCGGCATCTGGCATTCACGCCAGAGGAAGCGCCGGTCGCGTTGCAACTGGGTGGCAGCGAACCCGATGACCTCGCTCGCTCAGCCAAACTCGGCGAGCAATGGGGTTACGATGAAATCAACCTGAATTGCGGCTGCCCATCGGAACGCGTGCAGCGCGGCGCGTTTGGCGCGTGTCTGATGAACGAACCGCAGCTCGTCGCCGATTGCGTCAAGGCGATGCGCGACGTGGTGTCGGTACCGGTGACCGTAAAGCATCGGATCGGCGTCGACACGGTTGAGGAATACGGCTTCGTGCGCGACTTCGTCGGCACGATTGCGGATGCCGGGTGCGAAGTGTTCATCGTGCACGCGCGCAATGCGATTCTCAAAGGACTCAGCCCGAAAGAGAACCGCGAGATCCCGCCGCTCAAGTACGACTTCGCCTATCAGTTGAAGCGCGACTTTCCGCAACTCGAGATCATCATCAACGGTGGCATCAAGACACTCGACGAAGTCGAACAGCATTTGCAGCACGTCGATGGCGTGATGCTGGGTCGCGAGGCTTATCACAACCCGTATGTGCTGGCCGATGTCGATGCGCGCTTTTATGGCTCGACGCACGCCCCGCTGACACGCGAGCAGGTCGAAGCGAAGCTGATCGAATACTGTGCGGCTGAACTTGCGCGCGGCACTTTCCTCGGCTCCATTACACGCCATGCGCTTGGACTGTATCGCGGCGAAGCCGGCGCACGCGGATGGCGTCGTGTTCTCTCCGATATCAAGAAACTGGCGGCGCGCGATCTCGCGATTTTCGACGAAGCAAGACAACATCTGCGCGAGGCCGCCGAAATCTTTGAATAAAGGGCTAGGCAAACGCAAGTCATGTTTGTATAATCTCGCTTCTTGATCGGCAAGCCATTTCACGGCAAGCCAAGCAGATGTTCCAGTGGTGGCTGTAGCTCAGTTGGTAGAGTCCAGGATTGTGATTCCTGTCGTCGTGGGTTCGAGTCCCATCAGCCACCCCACTTTCCCTCAAGCAGTCTGCAGTAACCTCCCCACTTGATGTTTGCGCGTTTGAAGCTTGCGCTTCCGCTATAGATTTGCACTCAGCACCACGCTCGTCGTCGCATCGCTGCGTGCACAGCAACTTCCTCACGCTCGCGTTTCTCCACGACGACCCGCTAATGAGGTGACGGCAATCTCTGCCGTCACCACAGTCAGCCACTCATGCTAGTTGTTGTGCTGCTCATGATTCTCGTGGCCGCCACCTCCTCCACCGTGTTCTTGCGGCGCGCCACCATGGCCTTGCGGGGGCCCACCATGCTGCTGCGGGGCACCACCGTGCGCTTGTTGCGGAGGAGCACCGCGCTCCTGCGGAGCAGCGACACGTCCAGGCGGCGGGCCGCCGCGTCCCGGTGGCTGGCCGACATGCTCCGGTGGAGGATGACCTCCCCCGGGCGGAGGACCGCCATGTTCCGGCGGTGGACCGCCATGTCCCGGAGGTGGACCGCCATGTCCCGGAGGTGGGCCGCCATGTCCCGGAGGTGGGCCGCCATGTCCCGGAGGTGGGCCGCCATGTCCCGGCGGAGGACCGCCGTGCCCAGGCGGAGGACCACCACGTCCAGGCGGCGGCGGTGGATGATGAGCCCAACGCGCTTGATCGTTATACCAAGGCCGGCCCCGGTAATAGCTGCCCCAATACGCGCCGATTGAGAAAGTCACAATAGGCAGTCCGATGACCGTTCCATAGTTCAGGATCGGCACGTTGCTGCCTTGGTACGGGTAGCTGAGATTTCCTGCGTAGACCCAGCCGCGCAAATCCGGCAACGCTACATCGCACCATGTGTAACCGCTGACGCAGCCCATCACCGTGACTGGCACACCACCCGGCAACTGGGACACAGCGGGGTAATCATCCGCCGGACCCGAGTAGAGATTCACCGGGCTATTGGTGTACGCCTGGGTCTGTGCGAACGCTACGCCCGGCAATGTCAACAAACCGGCAGTGCCGGCAAGCAAGCCACTGATGATGCTTTTTCGCATTGTTCCTCCCGTGTGGTTCATTTATCTTCACGTCCTGCATGCTGCGAACGCTCCCGTGGTTAGGCCTTATCCGTCGGACAGCAAAAACTATTCCCGACGCGGACGGTACCGGCAGAGAAGCGTCCGGCCAACACCCGGAACAGCTCGTTCAGCGCTATATGCCGTCCCGGGTCCCACTAGTCACGCACGAATCGAGCATGCTTCGGATTACCCTGCTGCGAGCAGAAGACGCTGGACATACAACATGCTGCGACCGCGTACCATTCAATAAGGATTCCTATTTATGTGATCGCAGCGCATGTCTGTTTCTTCAGCTTCATCGCACCCACATCAAGGCGCAATCCTTCACACCATCAGCACCATGCGTTGCGAAGGCTGCGCAAAAGAGAACCACCATGCAACCTGCCGCTGCGTTAGATACCGGTTAGATACCGTAAGGCATGTAAGAGGCGCTGAAATCTGATTCGACGCCAACCGCTCTACACTGAGACCTCCTCTTCCCTGAGAGGTTTTTGTTCCTCATCACTCTTGTGGCCCACTTCCCCTGGTGGGCCTTTTTTTATCTTCACAGGCCCCGACCCACGATTCTGCACATACCCGTATTTGACAGTGCCCAACCTGACGCCATCGTGGTCCCAGTAGGCTCGGGGGCGAAAAACACGGACTTTCAAAGCACGGACACTAGCGAATCGCGTCATGCCAATGCGCTCGCAAGCTGGCGCCTGCCCTACAATAGCCGGTTCAACGATACCGTAGGACGCAAGAATGCAGTTAAGAATACGAACACTCGCACTGACTTTGCTTACAGCGTGTTTCACGCTCAACGCACGCGCCGAGATGACCGCTGACCAATACAAGAAGTGGGCGCACGCCGACAACAACTCGGTCTACGCGGCCTACATCACCGGTGCGCTCAACGAGCTGGGATGGGCCAACGGTGACCTGGTATCGAAGAAACGCCCGCCGCTCTTCTGTCCACCGGAACAGTTGCCTATCGGCCCCCTGACGGTGTATCCGTTGCTCGACGAGTTTTTCACCAACCACCCAGGCCTTTCCGACGACTTCCCGGTCGGCCTGGCGATCCTGCGCTCGCTTCAGGCAGCGTTTCCGTGTCCGAATAGCAAGTGAAGCCGACGCGAGCGGGCCGGCTCGAATCGATTCATGTGCGGTGAGCGGCCCTTGCGCGTTGGGCAATACCTGGAGCGCGCATCGACAGGACGCGCCTGGCAAGGTGGTAGAACATTGAAGAGAAGCGAATTTTCCGCTCCGGTCGCGGTCTACGAGGGAACGAACCGCTTAACAGGGGCTGCGGTCTACATGGAACGGACCGATTAACAGGGGCCGGAGGTAGCCGGGAGTGGCTGAGGGCCGCCAGGCAAGACCAGGAGAATCGCATGAAACAGAGCAAGCCTGCATCGCTCGCGGCGCTTTGCGCGCTCGCGGCACTCACGCTCATGGCAGCACCGGCGCTCGCGCAGACCCCGCCCGGGGATAGTGGCGCCTCAATGGTGAAACCGCCTGAGGCGTCCGGCACAACGAATCCGGCGAATCCGGACCACATGCCGGTCAAGCGCCCGCCCAAGGCGACGCACGACAGGATGACGCATACGCCGCCTGCCAGCGCAGCCGAAGCGAAATAACGCGGGGCGCGGACAGCTGGCGGCAAACAAAGGCTCACGCGCTCAGAGGCGCGCGATCGATACCTCCGTCGACTTCACGAGCGCGACCACTTCCGAGCCGACCTTGAGCTCGAGTTCGTCGACCGACCGCGTGGTGATCACCGACGTGACGATACCGAACGGCGTATCCACGTCGACTTCGGACACCACCGGTCCGCGGATGATTTCCTTGACCTTGCCTTTGAACTGATTACGTACGTTGATTGCGGAAATGCTCATATCGAATGACTCCAGTGAATCGATAAAAAACGGATCAGGCAAGGAATGTCAGACAGCCCAACGGACTTCGGTAGGCCGCACAGGGCGGTCGTCATGATTCGCATCAGCCTCGCGATACGGCAGAATGTCGTCGTTCGGCGAGGTCTTCAGCACACGTTGCAACACATGGTCTTCGAGGGCCGCAAAGCCCGCCGAGGCGCGTGCACGGGGCCGATCGAGCGACACCGGTTGATCGAGTGCAATGCGCCCTTCTTCGATCAGCAGGATCCGGTCGCCGAGGGCGACGGCTTCATGCACGTCATGCGTGACGAGTAGCGCGGTGAAGCGATGTTCGCGCCACAGGCGTTCGATCAGCGCGTGCATTTCGATGCGCGTGAGCGCATCGAGCGCACCGAGCGGCTCGTCGAGCAGCAGCAATTGCGGCCGATGCACCAGCGCACGCGCCAGCGCCACCCGTTGACGCTGGCCGCCCGACAATTGCGTGGGCCAGTCATTGGCGCGTTCGAGCAAACCGACTTCCGCGAGCCCCGCACGCGCATCCTCACGGGCACCGCGGCCCAGACCCAGCATCACGTTCTTCAACACGCTCTTCCAGGGCAAGAGGCGTGCGTCCTGAAACATGATGCGCGTATCGAGCGGTTGACCGTCCTCAGTGCGTTTTTCAAGCACGCCGGCTGTCGGCTTCTCGAGCCCGGCGACGAGCCGTAGCAAGGTAGATTTACCGCAGCCGCTGCGGCCCACAATCGCCACAAAACTGCCGCGCTCGATCGACAGATCGAAATCCGTCAGCACCTTGCGCTCACCATACTGCTTGCCGACGCCACGCAATTCGACCGCGTAGTCCGCGCCGCGCGAAGTGTCCCGTGCCAGCGGACGCGCCGCAGCGGCGCGGGAAAAATCAGTCGCGCCGGACAGGTTATCGTCCCGCGCCAGGCCTGCGGCCTCGTCGGCATCGTGATCGTGAATGCGTGGCTGGGCGAGCTCCGCTTCGAGATCGACGCCAGCGACGCCACCGAAGCTTGTCGAGAATGGCGACGCGCTCATGCTTTCGCTCCTCGTTGATAGGCCGGATGCCAGCGCAGCGTGACGCGCTCCAGCGTCTTCGCCAGCAGATCGGCGAGCTTGCCTAGCGCGGCATACAGCAGTATGCCCACCACCACCACATCGGTTTGCAGGAACTCGCGCGCATTCATCGTCATGTAGCCAATGCCCGATTGCGCAGAGATCGTTTCCGCGACAATCAGCGTGACCCACATCAGGCCGAACGCAAACCGCACGCCGACCAGAATCGACGGCAGCGCACCCGGCAGGATCACGTCCCAGTACAACCGGAAGCCTTTGACGCCATAGCTGCGCGCCATCTCAATGAGGTTCGCATCAACCGAACGGATGCCGTGGAACGTGTTCACGTAGATCGGGAAGAACACTCCCAGCGCGACGAGAAATATCTTTGCTTCTTCTTCGATCCCGAACCACAGGATTACGAGCGGGATCATCGCCAGCGCGGGAATATTGCGGACCATCTGCACGGTCGAATCGAGTACGACTTCAACTGGCCTGAAGAGCCCCGTCGCCAGCCCGAGTACGAGACCGATGCCACCGCCGACCGCGAAGCCCGATACCGCGCGCCACGTGCTGACCTTGACGTCGGCCCACATTTCGCCCGACTGGATCAGCGACCACGCCGCCTTCACCACCGCGACGGGCTCCGGCAACACTCGTGTCGAGAGGATGCCGCTACGCGCGGCAAACTCCCACGCGAGCAAGATCACAATAGGCGCAATCCACGGCGCAACATGGCCGCCGAGACGCCGCACTACACTTTCACTTCCACTGGACCGAGCCATGATCGCTTACTCCACTCCTTATCCGTACAGGGGCCGCAGCCGCTTGCGCGAACGGCAACCCCGTGCCGCGACAGCCACGCTCAGCTCTGGCTGACCTTCGGCAAATAGTTGTTACCGACGATCTCGCCGAACGGTCCCGACAGCGGCCCGCTCGCGCTCGTGCGCTTGCGGTTCGGCAGCAGCGGGAACACCAGTTCGGCAAAACGGTACGACTCTTCCAGGTGCGGATAGCCCGACAGGATGAAGGTGTCGACCCCCAGGTCCGCGTACTCCTTCATGCGCGCCGCGACCTGCTCCGGATTGCCGACGAGTGCAGTGCCCGCACCGCCGCGCACGAGGCCCACGCCCGCCCATACGTTCGGATACACCTCGAGGTCCGCGCGGCCGCCACGCTTGCCGCCGTGCAAAGCGGCCATGCGGCGCTGCCCTTCCGAATCCATCTTCGCAAACGATGCCTGCGCACGAGCGATGGTATCGTCGTCGAGCTTGCTGATCAGCTTGTCCGCCGCGGCCCAGGCTTCTTCTTCCGTCTCGCGGACAATGACGTGAAAACGAATCCCGAACTTGATCTCGCGGCCATGTGCTGCGGCGCGAGCGCGGATGTCCGTGATTTTCTTCGCGACCGCTTCGGGCGGCTCGCCCCAGGTCAGATACGTGTCGATGTGCTCACCGGCCATCTCATGTGCAGCCGGCGACGAACCGCCGAACCACAGCGGCGGATGCGGGTCCTGCACCGGCGGATACAGCACCTTGCCGCCTTTCGAGGTCAGATGCTTGCCGTTGAAGTCGATCGCGTCATTGGTGTGGGCGGCGGTAAGCAACTGGCGCCAGATGTGCAGGAATTCGTCGGTGATTTCGTAACGCGTGTCGTGACTGACGAACACGCCGTCACCTTCCAGTTCGGCCGCATCGCCGCCCGTCACCACGTTGATCAACAGACGTCCACCCGACAGGCGGTCGAAAGTCGACGCCATGCGTGCCGCGAGACCCGGCGAGGTAATGCCGGGGCGGATGGCAACGAGGAATTTGAGGCGCCGGGTTGCCGCAATCAGACTTGAGGCGACCACCCATGCGTCTTCGCACGAGCGGCCTGTCGGCAGCAGCACGCCCTCGTAGCCGAGCGTATCGGCGGCAACGGCGATCTGCTGGAAGTAGTCGTAATCGGCTGCGCGTGCGCCTTGGGACGTACCGAGGTACCGGCTGTCGCCGTGAGTCGGGATGAACCAGAACACATTCATTTGCTGCTCCTGCTTGTTCGAGACGGGATTAATGAAGGGCGGGATGGCCGGCGTGCGCGCAACAGCGGCGCGGCGGCGCCGGGCCGCCAACGCGGCCTCTCGACCGGCACGACCACGCCGCATGACAGATCGGAAAAACGCTGATTCAGGGCGCCCAGCCTCGCCACCCCGCGGATGACCGGACGGCGAAAGCTGCGCTGACTGTTAGACCGATAGCCACTCTGCTGCGGGCCCGGCAGCGCGGCTCGCGGCAGAGCCGACACCGCAGCAGCGCCGTAGCGGAGAGGGCGGAGATCGGCTTCAGAAAGGACATTGCGACGGCTTCCCTTGACTAAACGTGCGCCTTCCCGGCGCACGATAAGTGGACGACGGCGGCAATGCCGTCTACATGAAGGAACAGTCTATGGATCGGACCCAGGCTTTTGAACGATTTTTTTTAGCTTAGGTTTTCCACTTTCGTGATTAGCCCGACGCTTAAGCATACAGACGGCGCCCTGAAACCCGCCGCAGCGTCTATATAATGACGCGTCTTTCGATAATCCGGCCCGGGCCGCGCCGTAGCCGCCGCCCGAGCCCTTGGCGCCGCCCCGCATGCAAAAAATCATCCTGCCGTTCGTGTCCGGCTTTCTGGCTTCGCTGTTTTTCCACGAATCGACACTTGGGCTGCTGCACGCCGCAGGGCTCATCGACGCGGCGGGCTTCTCGACCGCGCCGTTCCTGCCGCTGGGACTGCCGGAATTCATCGCGAACGCAGTCTGGAGCGCCGTTTGGGCCGTGTTGATGGCATGGCTGTTGCGCGTGGCACCCGAGCGCCGCGCGCCGTGGATTCAGGCCTTTGTGTTCGGCGGGATTGCGCTGACGGCGGCAAGCGTGTTCGTGGTCGACCCGCTGCGCGGCATCTGGCCGAGTGGCAACATGCTGCCGCGCCTCGCCGAGGGTTTCGCGGCAAACGCCATGTGGGGCTGGGGCGCGCTCGTGTTCATGCGGGCCTTTATGGCGTTCGACGATGAGGAATGAGGGACGGCTACGTCTGGTTCCTGCGTTTAATCCCTGTGTTTAGCCGCTGGATGTAGTCCTCTACCCCTGCAGATCGGCTAGCGGGTGCTCCCCCGCCGGCCACGGGCTCTCGAACATCTGCGCGACATCGTCGGCGCGGACCTCTTCGATCCGGGCGAAGCGCCAGCGCGGCGCGTTGTCCTTGTCGATGATGCGGGCGCGAATGCCTTCCGCCACGTCGCCATGCGCAAAGCTCGTGTGCGTCAGGTCCAGATCGCGGCGTAGACAGTCCGCCATCGACCCCTCCGCGCGCGTCACCACCTCGTGCGACACCGCCATCGACAGCGGCGAACGTTCACGCATCACACCGACGACCTGCTCAGCCCATTCGGCCGCCTCGCAACCGCTCTCCGCTTCGAGCGAAGCCAGAATCCGGGTCACGTCCGGCAGCGCAAAATGCCGGTCGATAAAGGCCCGCGTTTCCGCCAGCGGCGAGGTATCGGGCGTCGGCACCACCTTGTGCGCGGCCGTTTCGCGCTCGACGCATGCAACCACATCTGCGCCACGCTCGAACACCCCGCTACGCAATGTGTCGACGAGCGCAGGCAGCGCCGCGTCGTCGATGTAGGCGTCAGCCAACCCGGCGTACAGTGCGTCGGCCGCGCCGATCGTCTCGCCGGTCACCGCCAGATAGCGGCCGAGCGCGCCCGGCGTGCGCGCCAGAAACCAGCCGGCGCCGACATCGGGAAAGAGCCCGATGCGCGTTTCCGGCATGGCCATACGGGTCGAGTTGGTCACCACCCGCAAGCCGCCCGTGCGATGGGCACCTTGCGAAATACCCATGCCGCCGCCCATCACCACGCCGTTCATCAAGGCTATGTAGGGCTTTGGATACGTGAAGATGGCGTGATTGAGGCGGTATTCCTCAATAAAAAATGTGTCACGTGCCAACTCGTCACCGCGCTGAAACGACTCGTAGAGAAATCGGATATCGCCGCCCGCGCAGAACGCGCGCGGATGCTGGCTGCGCACCACCACCGCCAGCACGCCGGGATCCTCGCGCCAGGCATCGAGCGCCGCATGCATCGCGCGGATCATGCCCGTCGAGAGCGCGTTTAGCGCCTTCGGGCGCTCCAGTTCGATAAAACCGATGCGGTTGACAATGTAGGTCGAGACTTCGTCGCTGGTGGTGAGTGCTTCAGGAGTGGACATGGCGTAGCGGGTGCAGAGGCGTGATCGGTTAGAAGGCTGAACGTTATCACGCGTCCACGACTTTCCGCTTCGCAGCCGGACGGCGCGCATGTGCGGATCCGGTCGCGGCTGCCGCCCCGGCCGCGGCCACAGTTACTTGCTCTCGCACACCGAACCAGGCGTCCAGCGCGGCGTCGACGACCGTGTCGAGCGACACCGTCGGAAAGACCGGACAGGTCAGATTGAGCGCCACGATGCCGTGCATGGTGGCCCACAAGGCCTGAGCCAGGGCCGCGCCATCCGCCGATCCCGGCAGGCGCCCCGCCGCTCTCAGCTCTTCGAGCGCGCCCACCATCAGACGCATCGACGCGTCGCCGGTGTCGTGGCCCGCTGCGGGGTTGATCACCTGGGTGCCGGCCTGGCTTTTGTCTGCATGCTCCGCTTGATGAGCCGCCTCGTGATTCGCATGACGATCCACCTTGGGATCTGCCTGACTATTCGCCTGATCATTCGCCCCGGTGCCTGACACCTTCCCCGCTTCGCCCGTGCCGCCGAGCGCCGCTCCCAGATAGGTCGGATCCTCCATGAAGATCAGCCGGTACGTCTGCGGATGCGCGACGCCGAACGCCACGTACGCACGGGTCAGCGCCCTGAGCCGCTCGGCCGGATCGGTAATCTGCACAAGCGGCTCGAAGCTGGCAAGAAGCTGCGCATAACCTTCCGCGCACAGTGCGCGCGCAATCTCGTCGCGGCTTGCGAAGTACAGATACAGCGTAGCCGGTGAGTACTCGATGGCGTCGGCGATCTTGCGCATCGACAGCGCCGCGAATCCTTCGCGTATCACGATGCGCCGCGCCGCCTCAAGGATGCGCTCGCGCAGCGCCTGCTTCTCGCGAGTCTTTCGTTCATTGATTCCCATGCCAGCCATTTTCAGGTTGACAAACTGAAAAGTCAAATTAAACTGAACAGTGTTCACTGAACTATGTTCATAAAAATTCATACCGTCAATTAGCGATGTTCTGGTCAATCTCACAGTCGATTACCTGATATGGAGTGGTCATGGAAAACGCAGGAAAAGTCGGCCTGTTCGGCGCCGCCGGGGCGATCGGGCAAAGCATTGCTTGCGCGCTCGGCGCCGCCGGCCGGGACTACCGGGTCATCGGCCGCTCCCGTGGTTCGCTCGAAGCGGCTTTCGGCCAGGATCCTCATGCGGAGATCGCCACGTGGAATCCGGACGAGCCGGCATCGATCGCCGCTGCGGCCCAAGGCTTGCAGACGGCCGTTTATCTGGTCGGCGTGCCCTACGATCAGTTCGAAATGCACCCGGTGCTAATGGAAAAGACGCTGGTCGGCCTGAAAGCCGCAGGCGTTGAACGCCTGATCCTGATCGGCACGGTGTACCCGTACGGCCGCGCGCACAGCCAGCTGGTCACGGAACACCATCCGCGCGAACCTCATACATTCAAAGGCCGGATGCGGCTCGCCCAGGAGAATCTCGTACTAGAAGCCCATGGCCGTCACGGACTCTCGACGCTCGTGTTGCGCCTGCCTGATTTCTATGGCCCACGCGTCGAACGCAGCTTTCTGAATGGTGTGTTTGAAAGCGCTGCGCGTGGCACCCGTGCGCAGATGATCGGCCCTATCGACGTGCCGCACGAATTCGTGTTCGTACCGGATGTCGGACCGGTCGTCGAGACACTCACTCGCACCCCCGAGGCCTACGGGCGCTGGTTGCATCTGGCCGGCGCCGACACGATTACCCAGCGCGAGGTCGCCGCCAACGCTTATGCGCTGGCCGGACGCGAACCCAGGCTGATGGTCGTCGGCAAACCGATGCTGCGTGTGCTCGGCCTGTTCAATCCGATACTGCGGGAAATGGTGGAGATGAATTACCTGATGAGCGAGCCGGTCGTGCTCGACGACAGCGCGCTGCACGGGTTGATTGGGCCGATCAAAAAGACCTCGTACGACGAGGGTATCCGCCTCGCGTTTGCGGCCGCGCAGGACACGCTGAAAGTCGCGGCCTGAGGTGGCGCGCCGGGTGTCACATGACGTGGCGCAGCACCGCATGCGCCGAAGTTGGCCGCCCAACGCACCTCTTTTATAAACCGGCCACGTTACAGGCCGGCCACGTTGCCTGGCGGAAAATGTCCGCTCTTCAGCAGCACCGGAGTGCCGTTGCTGATCTGCAGATGCTCGCGCGCTACCTCTTCGATACGTCCACGCCCCGCGTCGAAGGCACGCATCCAGCCTTCGCGGTCTTCGGAACACGCGCCGAAATGGTCTTCGAGCGCTTCGACCGAAATCGCGCACGGCACGGTCTCGCCGTCCACCAGCGCGCGGAACACGACAGTCAGATTGGAATCGCGGTAAGCGGGCGCATCCGCGGGAAACCGAATTTCCATGGTCGCCTCATCAGAAGAATCCGTCGGGAAGTCAGTGGCCGGAGCAAGAGGTCCGGCGAAATCCGACATCGCGCTTATGGTACTCGCCGGACCACACCGCGGTCCACTCTCGGACACGTCCGGCGAAGAGTCAGGGGACAAATCGGACCGCCGCGCGACCGGGTCGCGCACTACCTGGTCACCACGCGGCGGCTGATCTGCCATGGCACGCAGCACCATGAGCGCTTTTTCAATCACGTTCGACCAACCGGTCGATGTAAGCTCTCGCGGCCTGTTCGACATGTTCGAGAGCCTGCGTTTCGGTGGAGAAGCGATGTTCGTCCCCGAGGTCAAGCAAACTTTCGAAGCGGCGCGGATCGTCCGGACCGCGTTGCGACAGGCTGACCGAGCCGACATAGATGCTATCGGTTGCGCCCGGCTGCGGCGCCGTGTCATGGGTGACAACAAGGCGCGCGGCAGCACTGATGTAATACCCGCGGTACGGACCGCTCACACGTTCTGCCATATTCGTTCTCCTCTTTGGATCGCACGAACCGCCTCCGGTCCGGGGCAGCTGGTCAAGCGCACGGATGCCAATTGCGTGCGCCCAACAGACATAAGTCGCGTTTGGAGGCGATAAGTTCTAAGGAAAAAAGCATTGCGCCGCACTTGCACCGCGCGATGCTGTCGAACTGGGTGGCCGGCACGATCCGTGCGAGTGACTTACCCGATTCAGGAGCCCGCAGTATGGGAAAATATTTTCTGGAGAAAGCTGAAATCCCCGAGCCCGACGCGGCCAACACATGGTTTGCGTACGCCGGCAACCACGGGATCGAGATACCGAAGGCCATCAGCATCTGGGAAGATGCGGCCACTGAGAGCGGCGCCGAGAGCCGCCGCATTGTCAGGAGCGCGGGCATCACGATCGACCCGTGCGTCGACTGAGGCACGCTGTACCGCCTTCACTTGCCGCTCGCGCGAATCGTACGAAGCGGTTGCAACAACGTCATTTTCGCAATCCGTCTAGAGAGGACACACCATGAAGCAACTTACGCGGCGCTTTCGCCCGTCCGGCCAACGTACTGCCGCCATGGCAACTCGCGGCTTGAACCGTGGTGCGTTGGCGCGCATCGGCGCCCTGCCCGTTACGGTGCTGGTCGCCGTGGCCTTAAGCGCGTGCGCGTCATCGAATACGACTTCGCTGATCAATCTGCCGAACGGCCAGACCGGTTTTGCAGTGAACTGCAGCGGCGCGGACGCCGCGTCGAGCTGGGCATCCTGCTATGTCGAGGCGGGGCAAGCTTGCGGCGCCACGGGCTACGACATCATTTCAAAAGATAATGATGAAGGCGGCGCGGCCGGCGGCAGCGTCACCAATGTCGTTTCGGCAAACGTGAAAAACCGTTCGATGATCGTACGTTGCAAGTAAGCGCATCGGATCAGTGCGCCTGCATCTTCGAGAACAGGTTGAGCACGACGACACCTGAGATGATCAACCCTAGCCCGATGATTGCGGGCAAATCGGGCACCTGCCTGTACAGCACGACAGCGACGAGACTGATCAGGACGATGCCGACCCCCGACCAGATTGCATAGACGATGCCGACCGGAATGCTCCTGAGCGTCAAGGAAAGACAATAGAACGCCACGCCGTAGCCAAGTACGACGACCACGGCGGGCAACCAGCGCGAGAAGCCCTCCGACGCGCGCAGCGCGGAGGTGGCAACCACTTCGGCGACGATGGCGACGCCAAGGAGCGCATACGGCGGGACACGCATCGGCTCAGGCCTTTGCAAGCGCGAGCTTGCTGTAGTCCTGGCCGAGGTGCGCACACAACGCCTCCACGACCAGCTCGTGGTCGGCGCGTTGCGGCAAGCCGGACACCGTCACCGAACCGATCACACCGGCGCCTGTGACCGTCAACGGAAACGCGCCGCCATGCGATGCGTATTCGCTGAATGGCAAGCCGTGCTTTTCGGCGAGCGTGCTGCCCGCCTGCTGCATGCGCAAACTGAGCGCATAGGAACTGCGCCGGAAATGCGCAACCGTGTTGCCTTTGCGGCGTGCCCAATCGACGTTGTCCGGCGTCGCGCCCGCGAGCAAGCTAAAGAACAGCGGTTGGCCGAAGGTGCGGATGTCGATGGCGAGTGCGAGCCCACGCGCTTTCGCAACCTCGTGCAAATATGCGCCGAGCTGCCACGCGCGGTCGGCATCGAAATGGGGGAACACCAGGGCGTTTTCCTGAGCGACAATCGACTGCAGATCGTGAACGATGTCCATGGGCGGAAGAAGAACGAGAGAGAGGGATGCGACGCTGCAACCTGTCGGATATCAAGCGTATCCTCGGAAAGAAGCGGAGTGGCGACGCAGATGGAAAACGGATTCTAGCGCAGCGCCTCCGATGATTCGTTCCGATATCCGTGCAACATCAGTAGCGATGCGGCATCGAGACCCTTCGCCGCGCCGACTGCAAACCACGCGGCGAGTGCGTATCAGCGCCGCCCTCACGCTCATGTTGAAGTCTGTTCTTAAAAAGGTATTGCGCGGGTAGGCCATATGTCCTATAATCTTTTCTTCGACGGACGCGGGGTGGAGCAGTCTGGCAGCTCGTCGGGCTCATAACCCGAAGGTCGTAGGTTCAAATCCTACCCCCGCAACCAAGTAGCTAGTCACAGCGAATAGCTAACGTCAAAAAACATCAAGGGCTTGCCTAACTGGCAGGCCTTTTTTGTTTCTGCTTCCCTCTTTCTTCATTCCTTCTGCCCCAGCTTTGCTTCGCGGGCACACGACCACGCAACCGCCGCCGAGTAGGAAAAGTCATTAACCCAAACCTCATCAATCTGTAGTCCGAACCGAGACAAGCCAACTTGAAGCGACATGCTCAGACGAGCTTAAATACTCTGAGCGACGCCGCACCTGCGCCGATCACGACGCCTATGGTCTGCATGTCGACCAACCTATTAATCCAACCGAAGAACTTGCTGGCCGTGACCCCGCCCATCACCCCACAGGCGACGATAAACCGAAACCACTCGACGCGTTGTATGTTGCGCATAATGCCCTTCTCCTACTGCGTTGCAAGTGCCCTTGGCGAGGCGGCCAAATAGAGTAGCAATCCTAATGCAATCGCCAACCCCTTGCTAAGCGATTCTTCCGAATTGGCGATCCAGCCAAGGGGGCTGGCGACGCTCCCTGCTCCCGCTTCGTTCCATCGCAACGGCCGCCGTCTTGAAAGTTCGCCCCGGTGATAAACTCCTATCACTATTCTTCGTCCCCTTCCTATGAAATTCTGTTCCGTCTGCGGTCACCCGGTCGCTCTGAGCATTCCGCCGGGCGACAATCGCGAGCGCTTCGTCTGCGCCAGTTGCGGTACCGTGCACTATCAGAATCCGCGCAACGTGGTCGGCACCGTCCCAGTCTGGGACGACAAGGTGCTGCTATGCCGCCGCGCCATCGAACCGCGCTACGGCTACTGGACGCTACCCGCAGGTTTCATGGAAATGGGCGAGACGACGGCCGAAGGGGCCTCCCGCGAAACACTAGAAGAAGCCGGCGCGCGCGTCGAGGTGCAGAGCCTGTTCTCGCTGCTCAACGTGCCGCATGTGCATCAGGTGCATCTGTTCTACCTCGCGCGGCTGCTTGATCTCGACCTCGACGCCGGTGAGGAAAGCCTGGAAGTGAGGCTCTTCGAGGAGCATGAGATTCCGTGGGACGACATCGCGTTTCCGACCGTCGGCCAGACCCTGCGCTTCTTCTTTGCTGACCGCAAGTCTGGCAGCTACGGCCTGCATACCGGCGATATCTTCCGTTCGCTGCGCGAAGGCTGAGCGGCACACGCATGGTTCCCTGGCTCGGACCCGACGATACGTTCCCCGCCGTGGAGCGCGCGCTCGGCGCGTCGAGCGGCGCGCCAGGGCTGCTCGCCGCCAGCGCCGACCTGCTGCCATCGCGCCTCATCGACGCCTACCGGCGCGGCATCTTCCCCTGGTATTCCGACGGCCAGCCGGTGCTCTGGTGGAGCCCCGATCCGCGCATGATCCTGCGTCCGGCGGAATTCAAGGTCTCGCCGTCACTGCGCAAGACCCTCAAGCGCGTGCTGCGCGACGATGCATGGGAAATCCGCGTCGACCACGATTTCGCTGCCGTGATGCGCGCCTGCGCGCAGGCGCCGCGACGCGGGCAGCGCGGCACCTGGATCACGGCCGACGTCGTGGAAGCCTATTCCTCGCTGCATCGCGCGGGCGAAGCGCACAGCATCGAGACCTGGTTCGACGGTGAACGCGTCGGCGGCCTGTACGGCGTGTCGTTCGGCCGGATGTTCTTTGGCGAATCGATGTTCGCCGAGGTGACCGATGCGTCCAAAATGGCACTCGCCGCGCTCGTCGGACACTTGCGACGTCACAAAATAGAAATGATAGACTGCCAGCAGAACACGTCGCATCTGGCGTCGCTGGGCGGTCGCGAGATAGCGCGCAAGGCGTTCATCGCGCATGTTCGCGCGTCTGTCGATGCCGCGCCCATCCCCTGGCGCTTCGACAAGACGGTCCTGCTCGATGTCGTCGCGCCCGCGGCGTAACGAGCAAAGCCGGGCCCGCTGATACTGCGGCGGGTGTGAAATACCAGAGACGCTTCGAGAGCTGCCAACGTGACGCACCCCAACGAGCTGCCGCTTTCACCCCTTTCCGCGCTGCAATTCTATGCAACGGCGCCGTACCCCTGCAGCTATCTGGAGGGGCGGGTGGCGCGCTCGCAGGTTGCCACGCCCAGCCATCTGATCAATTCCGATGTTTACACCGACCTCGTCAAGGCGGGCTTCCGGCGCTCAGGCGTGTTCACCTACCGTCCGTATTGCGACGGCTGCCGCGCGTGCGTGCCGGTGCGCGTGCCGGTAGACCGGTTCGAGCCGAACCGCACGCAGCGCAAGGTGTGGAAAAAGCACGGCGGCCTCATCGCCACGGTCGCCCCACTGCACTACGACGAAGAGCACTATGCGCTCTACATGCGCTATCAATCCGCGCGGCACGCGGGCGGCGGCATGGATCGCGACAGCCGCGACCAGTACGAACAATTCCTGCTGCAAAGCCGGATCAACTCGCGGCTCGTCGAATTCCGCGAGCCGCTTGCCGGCTATCCCGATGCGCCTGGCATCCTGCGCATGATCAGCATGATCGACATCCTCGGCGACGGACTGTCGTCGGTTTATACCTTCTTCGAGCCGGACCTGCCGCACAGCAGCTTCGGCACCTACAACATCTACTGGCAGATCGAACAGGCGCGCAGCCTGCGCCTACCCTACGTTTATCTGGGCTACTGGATCCGCGAGAGC
>JBEKNG010000002.1:0-31162 GCA_049523075.1 Paraburkholderia sp. | reverse complement strand
CTGAGCCTTGCGCATCTGATGGCCGACGATGCCTGCGTGCGACACCAGATGGCGATGACCAGAGGGTGCCCAGACGCTCGCCGCAATGTTGCCGACGCCGCAAAAGCGTGCCCCGCCTCGCGCGCGATCCGCAGCGTCGAGCACCGGGATGCTCGCCACGCCGAGTGCGGCCCCGCGCGTGGCCCGTAACGCTACATGCGACGCCTCGACGATTTCCACTACGTTCGACGTGGCGTGCTGCGCGAACGTTTCCGTAGCGGCAAGCGCTGCGGTATTGGCAAACGGGCCGTGCCCGAGGCCATCGGCGACCAGCGCCACGAATTCGCCGTCCGCGTAGCCGCAAGTCCACGCGTCGCCACACAGTGTCTCGCCTTGCAGCGGCAGATTGATCGCCCCGTACGAGACCGGCGCCTGCCTGTCCGGCGCTGCTGCTTTGACCTCGGGCCAGACCACGATGCGAAGCATCGTGCCAAGGCCTGGCGTGCTCCATATGTCGAGTTCATCGCTAAGCCGTTGAATCGCTCCCATGCCGTTGCCGGGACTGCCGGCCGTCGTGTAGCCGTCAACGAAGCAGGCATGCAGATCGCGGATGCCCGGGCCACTGTCTATCGCGAGCAGTTCGATGCCGTAGCTGACCGGCAGCGCCGATGCCGCCGCGGCGGCGCGAACAATCGGCCGCACCAGCAACTCGCCGCGCTGTGCGTGTTTGAGTTGATTGGTCGCGCATTCGGTCACGATGATTGCCAGCTTGCCAAGCACCGGCTCATTGAAACCGACGCCATGAGCCAGGTCACTGATACCGCGCCGCGCAAACGATACCGAGCTAGGATCGCCGATTTCGAAGCGACGCTGCGTCACGCTCAGCCGATTCAGAATGGCTTCCATTTGGTTACCGAAACATGAGTACCTTCGCCCAACACCGAACGGATTTCAAACTCGTCGCACAGCCGCTTGGCGCCGCCCAGACCCAGGCCTAGGCCGTTGCCGCTGGTATACCCGTCCGACAGCGCCCGGGGAATGTCCGCGATGCCAGGTCCGTTGTCGATGAATTCGAGCCTCAGACCGACACGGCCGTTACGCCGCAGCGTATATAAGTGTACGTCACCCCCTCCTCCATAGATGAGGGTGTTGCGTGCTAGTTCGCTGGCCGCAGTCACGAATTTCGTCTGATCGATCAGCGAAAGGCCTTGAGCCACCGCCTTTTCGCGCACGAAGCGCCGCAGCCGCACGATCTGCTCATCCGAGCGGACTGGCATGATCTCGTCGGGCGGCTGACCGTCGGGTCCGGTTGGACCTGGCGTCTTGTCGCTATTGGTCGAGGAGGACAAGGCGGCGCCCCCGGTTGTCTTGCCAGGAATGGTGCTCAAAGCGGTGCCGTGCCGGTCAGCAACGCCATGCCCCTTTCGACGTTCAGCGCGGTGCGCACGCCTGGCAGCGCCAGGCCGAGCTCGACGAGCGTAATGGCGACGGACGGCTGCATGCCGACCACCACCGTTTCCGCGTCGAGTACGCGCGCCATCGCGGCGGTGTCGCCGATCATCCGGCCAATGAACGAATCCACCACGTCGAGCGATGAAATGTCGATCAGCACGCCTTTGGCGCCGTCCTTCACAATGCGGCTCGTCAAATCGTCCTGCAGCGTCATGGCCAGGCGGTCGTGCATGTCAACCTGGATGGTGACAAGCAGCAGCTTGCCCATCCGCAGAATTGGAATGCGTTCCATTGTCGTGGTCCGGTGGAGTCCGCGTGAGCCGGCGTCAGTCGCCGACGAACTGGTTGCCGCGCAATGGACCCGGCGCGCCCGGTGCTTCGGCTGCCGGGGCTGCACCCAATACCGATTTACCGGTGCGCTTCAACGCGACGATGAATGCGTCGGCGAGCGTGGCCTTCGTGATGACATTCTGCAGATTCACGCCTAGATGCACGATGGTCTGCGCGATCTGCGGACGAATCCCGCTGATGACGCAATCCGCGCCCATGAGCCGCGCGGCCGCGACTGTCTTGAGCAGATGCTGTGCAACGAGAGTATCGACCGTGGGCACGCCTGTGATGTCGATGATTGCGATGGCGGCGCCGGTCTCGACGATCTTTTGCAGCAGACTCTCCATCACCACCTGGGTGCGCGCGGAATCCAGCGTGCCGATCAGAGGCAACGCCAGAATGCCGTCCCATAGTTGAACCACGGGAGTGGACAATTCGAGCAGTTCCTGTTGCTGACGGACGATGACCTGCTCGCGGCTCGTCTGGAAGACTTCCGTGGTGTAAAGGCCCATCGCATCGAATAGCTTGCTGATGGTCCAGGTCAGTTCGGCAAGGGGAGCCGGGTCGGCGGCCAGTTCGGCACCTAAGCGCGCAAAGAGCGGTTCCTTGAGCGAGAACACGAACATGGCGGTTTCTACGGGCGTAAAACCTAGCCGTGCTCGTTGGTCCGAAACTTCTGCGAGGAAGTTGCGGACTTCGTCCCATGTCGGCGTGTTGAAGTCGACCTGCTCGGATGAGCCGAGTGCAGCACAGACAAGGTCGACGAACTGCACGAACTGGTTGCGCAACTGCGCTTCGGCTACGCCGCCGCGCCGCGATGTAATCGCATACTGCTGGCTCACCCAGTCGCCGAGTAACTCGCTTTGTCGTTCATTGAAGAGTCGGGCGAGACGCGTTCCGCCAAGCGTTTGCATACAGTTTCCCCAGTCGATGTTCAGCAGAAGGCACAAGGCGCCGGCCATATAGTTTTACCCGCGCTCCGTCAGGCCGCCGATGTGCGCATTGGACTTTAGCATGTGCCAGACTGCAATCACAACGGGACTCCGAGACTGCTTGAGGCAGCCCCAAAGGTAGACCCTATGACCGGGGAAGGAGCGTCTACTTCATAGGTCGAATTTGCTTAAGCGACGGCTGGCCGCTCGTTGCGGAGGTAACTATTGCCTGTCGCACGGTAGTTAGATGAACTTGGGATCGGTGTATGTCATCCACCGGACGCCTCGCACGAGTATCTTTGATTCGATTCCGTTTGGTTATTCGAACGCTGGCTCTTACTTGATGCTGGCCCTGGCGAGCAGGTTGTCGCGGTCAAGGCCGGCCTCCTGCTGCGTGGAAGCGCACCGGGATCAATCGCTTCGCGTTTTGCTCTTGCCCGGGGCGGCGGAAATGACCTGAACGTGTTCGATCGCCGCGTCCACCAACGCTTCCGCGTTCTCTATGCCCTCGGCCGAAGTGGCCAGCCCGTTCAGGCGTCCATCGATCAGAAGCAAGGCGAGCCCGTGAACGTACGCCCATCCCGCAGTCATGGCGATAGCCTGCGCCGCGTCGATCCTGCCGAATGCGCTGGGATCGTCCTCTGCATGCGCGGGAGCTACTTCGTCGAATACACCGGCCAACGCGCGCGCGGACGCTCGCCGCGCTTCCACCAGCGACGGGCGGGTCGCGTCGAGCATTTCGCTGCGCGACATCAGGTGGAGCAGAGCGGGATTGGCCCTTGCGAAGCTCACGTAGCCGCGGGCAATCGCTTTGCGGCGCGCCTGACCCGGCTCGCTGCCTGCGGCGTTGTCCGCCATCGCAGAGGCCAGCCGCCGGTGGCCGCTGGCGGCTAGTTCGCTCAGTACGCCCGCGGTGTCGCCGAAATGATGCTGGGGCGCCGTGTGCGACACACCTGCTTCGCGTGCAATGGCACGTAACGTCAGACCGCGTATGCCGTCTCGGCGCAGGACAAGCTCGGCCGCATCGAGCAGCGCATGAGGCAGCGAGCCGTGGTGGTAGGGCTTGTCCCGAGCGGATTTGGCGGCTGCGGCTGGGCGTTTCGACGGCGTGGAAGCTTTGCGGCGTGATGGCGCGTCATTCATACGGCAGATGGGGTCCACATTTTTACAGTGAAAAGATATGTTGCCGGGCAGGCGAGAAAAGTCAAAGTCTTTCCGGTGTAAAGATTATGGGCGCTGAGTGCACCCTCAAGAAAAGATGACCGGCGGGGAGCGCAATTACGCCTTCCATTCTTGCGGTGCGCCGGACGAATACAAGGTGAACGGATGATGGGCCGTTTCCACGACGTAAGCGCGGTGTTCGAGATCAACGTAATCGGCTGATGAAGCCAGATAGGTGTCGCGTTCCTGTTCTTCGGTGTTGACGAACAGCGTGCCTAGACGCTTCATAAAGCTTGCAAACATGATGTGCTCCGGTCGTGAGTGCGACGCTTCGGAGGCCGGTCCAATTCGTCGTCAGGGTTGCCGCGCACGGTCCGGATTGGGCAGCAGTCACAGCACCGTTCGTCGATGGACCAGATCGTAGGCGCGAAGAATGAGCTGAAAATGAGCGGCTGCAACGCTCAAAAATGAGTTGTGGCGGCATGGGGCCGCCGCCCCAGCGTTCCTAATTCTTGCCTCACTTTGTCTCACCACAATGCAGCCATCCGATGCAGTCAACGGACTGCCGTCAGGGACAAGGAGAGCAAAGATGAAATTCATTCGACAACTGGCCGTTGCTGCGGCGCTCGGCGTTGGCCTCGTGAGTTGCGCGCAAGCGCATGTGTTCGTCGGCATTGGTGTAGGTGTCGCCGGCCCGGCGTATCCGGTTATGCCGGTGGTCCCTGTTGCACCGGTTTATGCGGCGCCGCCCGTGTATTACGCACCGCCACCACCGCCGGTCTACACGGCGCCCGTGGTCGTTAGCTATTACGGACATCCGGCTTGGTATGGCGGTTACTACGGAGGCTGGCACGGCGGATATGGCTATTGGCGTCGTTGATGCACGAGGCGGTCGAGGTTGCAACAGATTGAGCGCGTGCCTTACCTGAGCGAGTGCGGCGTCGTCTAAACAACGGCGCAGGCCCGCGTTTCACGCGCTGGCTCTTCTTTTCCGATTGGATCACCATGAATGTTCCGGATTACCAACCGATTACTTCCCCGCCATGCACCCAGAGCGCAGCGGCTCCTCGCCGCTCCGAGAGCTGGCAGGCAGCGTGGCTGCGCCGCACGATTCCGCTCGTGATGGCGATGCAGTTCGGCTCCAGTCGCCGTCCTGCACCTGATGTCCATACGATCCGGTTGCGCACGCATCGATATACATGGCCGGCCCGGTTCGCGGTGAGGCTGCTTTACTCGCAGGTGCGCCGGTACCCCGACGCCGAACTTAAGGGTGAGTGGATCCGGCCGGAGTCAGCCGCTTCAGCGCACACGGAGACTGTCGTGCTGTTTCTGCATGGCGGTGCGTACTATTTAGGCTCGCCTGCCACGCATCGAGCACTAACCGTCGAGTTGGCGCGAGCTTCGGGCTCGGCCGTGTTCGCACTGGACTACAGCCTCGCACCCGAACATCCGTTCCCTGCTGCACTACAGGACACCTTGCGTGCGTATCGGACGTTGCTTGCGCGGGGGATTGCACCCAATTCGATTGTGTTTGCCGGAGATTCCGCCGGAGGAGGGCTTGCGTTGGCGGCGCTGGTGGCGTTGCGCGACGCCGGCGAGCCGCTGCCCGCTGGCGCCGTGCTGCTGTCGCCGTGGGCTGATCTGACAACCATCTGGCGCGCGAAGCACAACGTGTTGTCGATGAATCGCACCGCTATGGAGGTGGCCGCACGAATGTATCTTCGCGCCGCACGGCCGTTCGAGACACTGGCGTCGCCCGCGCGCGCAAAATTGCATGGATTGCCGCCCATTCATATTCAGACCAGCGATTCCGAAGGTTTGAACGAGGACGCGCATGAACTTTCCGCCAGACTGCAACGCGCTGGCACTCGCGTGGAATTCGCAGAATGGCATGCGATGCCCCACGCGTGGCATTGTTTCTCGCCGTTTATTCCCGAAGCGCGTGCCGCTCTGGCACAGGCAGCGGTGTTCATTCGTGGCTGTTGGGTAAAATCCGACCACACTGCGAGCACGTGACCTGTCTACCGGACGCCAACCATGCTTCACGAACTGACCAAAACCGTTTTGCTGATCGTCGCCGCGCTTTTTCCGATCATTAATCCACCAGCGGCCGCTTTCATCATTCTGAGTATGGTGCCGCATGCGTCGCCGGCCGAGCGTGCGGACCTGGCGCGACGCATCGCGATCAATAGCTTTGTGATCCTGTTGGCGTCACTGTCGATAGGGGCGTATCTGTTGTCGTTTCTTGGCATTTCCATCGCGGTCTTGCGCGTTGCCGGGGGATTCATCATCGCGATGGCCGGCTGGAATCTGCTGCAGTCGTCGGGGGACGAGAGTGGTGAGGCACAGCCGGATGCGGTTACCGGTGGCGACCCGACACTGCGGATCAAGGCCTTTTATCCGTTCACGTTGCCCGTGACCGTAGGTCCAGGAGCGATTTCCGTTGCCATTGCGCTAGGTACCGGCTCGCCACGAGAGGGGTTGCAGCCAGTCCATTTCATCGGCGTCGGGATTGCTTTGGGATTGCTTTGCGTCAGCATTTACCTATGCGTGCGCTTCGCCGGACATATCGAACGACTGCTTGGGCCGTCGGGCACGCAGGTCGCGATGCGTCTCTTCGCCTTTGCGATCTTTTGTATTGGTGTACAGATCTTGTGGCTTGGCCTGTCCGATCTGCTCAATTCGTTGCATCTGCATTGATCAGGCAGTAGCCTTGCCGTAACCGCCAGATAGCGGTGGCGATGGCTCGAGCTGTTTAATACAGCAGCCGGCGGCGGCTTGCGAGGCGGGCCAATCTGGCCAATCTGGCTCCGACGCGTTGTTGGACAAAGTGCTTACGCGCCACTTTGGCGAGTTCGAGCAGCAGCAAGAGACTCGAGCCGGTCGCCGCAGCGCTGGCGACGGCCAGTGAGATGTCGAACAGCCATTCGAGCGTTGCGAGCATGATGTATTCCCCAAGTGTCAGTGGATCGGATTCGCAAGGGTCATTGGTCAACGAAGCGTCCATGTCAGATGCCGGTGGCCATTGAGAGCATCAGGTAGGGCAATAGCTCGTCGTAGGTGGTGGCTTGTTCATTAGCCGTTGCGTCGTTTTCGAGCGCGCGGCCTGCTTTGGCCGGCTGCATTGGCGCGCCAGGCATAACGGCCGGTTCGGTGTAAGCGGCGTTGGCAGCAGCGTGGCGGTTGAAGAACAGGAACATGATGAACATCCTTTCGGTCAGGTCGGGCGAATCATTGATTCGGATGACCTATCTTCGCGGATGAAAATGAGGCGAAAATGAGCGTGATACCTGACCGTGTGCCGTCAGGCGCGGGACGTCCTCGGCACGCATTTACGCGGTCCGTTGACGGTAATGAACGGACTGGCTTGTCCTTTTCGAAGTCAAATGAAACCTTCTCTGAGAAATAACCTGGCGATTGCGCTGGGATTACTGGTCAGCGCCGTGGCGATTGCGCAAGGCATCAGCTCGTACCAGTTGTGCCGCGCGGGGATGAGTGCGCTTCTCGATCTGCGGCTCGAGCAGGTCGCCGTGCGCATGCGCAATGGACTGGCGGAGACGATTCCCGCGACACCCTCGCGCGGCTCACAGCCCGTCCGCGATATCGTGATCACAATCCACAAGCCGGGCAGCGAAGTTCCGCTGCGTTCTACCGATCCATCACTGCAACTGCCACAGGACGCCGCTGGCGGTTTCAGTTCGGATATGGTTGCCGGCGAGAGGTGGCGAATCTACACGCTACGCGATGCGGGAATGCTGATCCAGATTGCGCAACGCTCGTCCGTGCGCGACGAACTGGAACGCGAAACAGCACTCAGCACCTTGTGGCCGACACTCGTGTTGCTGCCGTTGGTGCTTGGCGCGGTGCTGCTGATTGTGCGTATGTCGTTCCGCAAAATGAAGCAGCTCGGCGACGAGGTACAGGAGATCGATGCGTCCCACCTGAAGCCGCTGCCGTCGGCAGGTGTGCCGACTGAGTTGCTGCCCTTCATCGATTCGATCAACCGGATGATCGTGCGTCTCGCGCAGTCAATCGAAGCGGAGCGGAAGTTCATTGCGGATGCCGCACATGAATTACGGACCCCGCTCACCGCGTTGCAGTTGCAGGCGGATAATCTTCAGCCGCACATTGTCCCCGGCAACCAGGAGCGATTTAACGAATTGCGAAGTGGCATTGGGAGAAGCAGTGCGTTGATCGCACAACTATTGCGACTCGCGCGGGCGGATGCGCCTTTGTCCGGCGGCACGATCGAACCTACCGATGTATCGCGGATCGTCGTCGAGGCGGTATCGGACGTGTTGCCGATCGCCGCGGCGCGCCGGATCGATATTGGCGCGGAAGAGATGGTGACGGACAAGGTCGCGGCGCCCGGCGCCGATGTTTCAATCGCCGTCAAGAATCTGGTGAGCAACGCGGTCCGCTACACGCCGGATGGCGGCACGATTGACCTTGGCATGCGGACGGAGGGAAATTTGATGTGGGTCGAAGTGACGGACACGGGGCCGGGCATTCCCCAGGAGCTGTTGCCACGAGTGTTCGACCGCTTCTTTCGCGCAAATCTGGATGTCGAGGGCACGGGTCTCGGGCTGTCTATCGTGAAGTCCATCACCCAGAAATACGGCGGCGACGCGGTCATTCGCAACCGCGGCGATGGCCGCTCGGGCGTGGTCGCGGCAGTCAGTTTTCCGCTGGCAGAGGCGTCCGTGAGAGCTCCTGCCCCGATATAGATACGCATACGGGTACTATGGCGAAATCCGCGGGCGCGGACCAGTGCCTGCTTGGGAGAGACGCATGAGAGTCCTTCTGGTTGAAGACGATCTTCAGATCGGGCAAAGCCTGATGCGCGCGCTAAAAGACGCAAGCTACAGCGTCGATTGGGTGCGTGACGGCGTGGCCGGACGCGCGGCAATGGATGCGGCCGAATATACCGTGGTACTGCTCGATCTTGGCCTGCCGGGGCTGTCGGGAATCGAGCTGCTGCGCTCGGCACGCGCCGGTGGCAACCCCGTGCCAGTCCTGATCCTGACGGCGCGCGACGACCTCGACTCGCGCATTGAAGGGCTGGATATTGGGGCGGATGACTATCTGCTGAAACCCTTCGAAGTGGGCGAACTGCTGGCGCGGATTCGCGCCGTACTGCGACGCAAGGCGGGATATGCCGTGTCGCGGCTCGGTGACGATACGATCAGCCTGAATCTCGACCAGCGGACCCTCACATTCGGCGACAAGGTTGGCGTGCTCTCTGCCCGTGAATTCGCGTTGATGCACGCGTTGCTGGAGCATCCCGGCACGATCTTTTCGCGTAGCCAGATCGAAGACAAGCTGTATGGATGGGGCAAGGAGGTCGAGAGCAATGCCGTCGACGTGCTGATCCACTCTGTGCGGAAGAAGTTCGGCCAAGGCGTGATTCGCAATGTGCGGGGCCTGGGCTGGACCGTCATCCTTGGCGGTCCGGCGGCGGGTGACTGAAGCACCCGGTCTCGAGCCCGGTCGCGTTGGTCAACAGATCGGGATAGTCGGCCACTACGCCCACAACTGAGCCACCTGGTGCAATACCGTCCATGCAAGCGACAAGGAAAAAGCAGCCAGGACGATCGACGCACCACGCTGCAGGTGGACAGGACTGACCCGCATCAACCGGCCGCTACCGAGCGCGGCGCCAAATGCGATCCATGCGAGGCCGGTTGGCACCAGTGCGGCAGTGAAGATTGCCATTGCTTCAAGATACGTGGGCAAGCTCTCGAACGCAGCCGCAGGAAAGATCGTGCCGGCGAACAGGATGGCTTTCGGATTGAGGAGTGTCGCGACAAATAACGTGCGCAGGCCGATCGTCTTTCGCGTCGGCGAAGGGAATGCGCTCGCGGTTTGCCACATGCGAACGGAGAGGACTGCAAGATACAGGCTGCTCGCAATACGCAACAGCGCCGGTATCCAGGTTAGCGAAGTCGCCGCATGCGAGAGAAAAAATCCCAGGACCGAAATCGACACGAGGTAGCCGGCGAACTCGGCGCCGATCAGATGAACCGAGCGCCGCATCCCTCGCTGCAGTCCGGCGGTAGCGAACAAGGTGTTGGTCGGACCCGGCACGATTAGCACGATAACAATACCTAACGTCAACAAGGCGGTACTGGAAGTTGATAGCATGGATTGGTGTCAGGATGGGGTGACCGAGAGTATCGGCGATTGTCGGCGATCTGGGCCGTCGCGGTTGTCGATTCTCAAGATATTACAGGCGAGGCCAATTGCGCCTTTCGAACGGCCATTTGTCTGATGATGCCATAACCGATCATCGTTACCTCCTGATACCAGGACCACCTTCGATATTGCGTCACGTCGCGGCTGACGTACTAAGCTTAATCAACCGCTGCAGGCAGCCGGGATTCGCTCCGAAGGAGGGAAACGTGAGCTATTCACCATACTGGCCGGACGGCCTTGCGCATCACCTGTCATCGCCGCAGCCTTCGCTGTTTGAAAACTTCGAAGCCTCCGCCAGCGGATATCCTGAGAAAACGGCGCTTCACTACTACGGCGGGGCGTTAAGTTACGCGCAATTGCGGCAGGAAGTGGAGGCGCTGGCCGGTTTTCTGCAACGTCAATGCGGCGTCGCGCGTGGCGATCGAGTCGCGCTGTATATGCAGAACAGCCCACAATATGTCATCGGCTATTACGCAATCCTGCGAGCCAATGCGGTGGTTGTACCGGTTAATCCCATGAACATTACTGCGGAACTTCGACACATTATTGAGGACTGCGGTGCAAATAGCATTCTGCTGGGTGAGGAGCTCTACGAGCATGCCCGGCCCCTTCTCGGCGACGCAATCAGTCATGCGGTCGTAGCGCGCTATGCCGACTATCTTGCTGACAGCACCGACCTGCCACTGCCGGCCGTGCTAACGGAGGGAGCGCCCAGGCTTGATGTCTATCCCGAGTTCTCCAGGGCTACCGCGCCGAGAGCCGTACGCTGGCGTGTCGCGCTTGCGGCCGCTCAGCAGCCGTCGGCGTACGTCGCATCGCCCGAGGACCTCGCGGTGATTCCATACACGTCGGGCACCACGGCTGCCCCGAAAGGATGCATGCACACCAACCGTAGCGCAGCGCACGTGGTCACGGCTTCTGTGCAATGGTGCCGCTTGTCGCCTGACTCGGTCTTTCTATGCGCGATGCCGATGTTCCATGTCACTGGCATGCAGCAATGCATGAATGTGGCGATCTCGCTCGGTTCGACCATGGTTGTGATGACGCGATGGGACAGCCGGTGTGCCGCTCTGCTGATCGAGCGCTATCGCGTAGGGTTCTGGATTGCCATATCGACGATGATGATGGACTTCATGAGCCAGCCCGATCTCGAACGTTTCGACCTGAGTTCCATCGAGCGTCTGGCTGGCGGTGGCGCTGCCATGCCGAAGGCATTGGCACAGCGCATCGACGCCCGTTTGGGCATTCCCTACATGGAGGGCTACGGGCTGTCCGAGACCATCTCAGCGACGCACATCAACCCGCCACAGCGTTGCAAGCGGCAGTGTCTCGGTATACCGATACAGGATACGGAATCTATTGTTGTCGATCCCACCACGCTCGAGGTTCTCGGCCCGCAGGTAACCGGCGAGATTCTGATCAGCGGCCCGCAGGTGTTCAAGGGTTACTGGGGGCGTCCCGACGCCACGCGCAAGGCCTTCGTCGAGGTTTCGGGGGTACGTTATCTGCGTACTGGCGACCTCGGCTATATCGACGAGGACGGATATTTCTTTTTCGTCGATCGCTTAAAGCGAATGATCAATGTCTCCGGTGAGACGGTGAAGGCATGGGTGGTCCTGCGCGCGGACGTCGATGTCTCGGCAGGGCAGATCATTGAATGGGCACACGAGCATATGGCTTCGTACAAGGTGCCCCGGATCATCGAATTCGTTCCCGGGCTGCCCCGGACAGCTAGTGGAAAGGTTCAATGGCGGCTGTTGCAGGAACGGGAAAACGCCTCCTCCTCACCCGCCGGCTAACCTGGCAAGAGCAGCGGAACTCACCCATGAAGAGCGAGATATTGGTGAACCGCCTGAATGGCGGCCGCTCCCTCTCCAACGGCAGCCGCTACGCGCTTGACCGAGCCACTCCGCGCATCGCCGGCCGAAAAGATTCCGGGCCGGCTTGTCTCGAGATCATGCGGTGGCCGCTCTGCTGTCCACTTGTCGCCGGTATCGGCACCGGTCAGCACAAAGCCGTCCTTGTCGAGGGTGACACAATCGCCAAGCCAGCGAGTATTGGGCTCGGCGCCAAGAAAAAGGAAAACGTGCCGGATAGGCTTGTATTCGATCTGCCCCTGCTGGTCCCACCGTATCCCCTCGAGTCTCGATTCGCCGCATAACTCGACGATCCGTGTCCTCGTGTAGAGCGTGATGTTAGCCGCTGCGTCAATTCGTCTGATCAAATAGGTCGACATACTTGCACTGAGTCCGTCGCCGCGAATCACGACGTGGACATGGCGCGCGAACCTCGCAAGGAATACCGCAGCCTGTCCGGCCGAATTGCCGCCACCCACTACGATCAGCTCTTCGTTGTTGCAGAACGCACCCTCCATGAAGGTCGCGCTGTAGTAGATTCCGCGACCCTCGAAATGCTCAAGACGGGGCAGGTCCGGCTTCCGATAACGCGCACCGGTGGCAATCACGACGGCGCGAGCGTAAACGCACTCGTCCTGATTGAGGCCAATGTGAAACGATTGGGTGTCCGTGCAGTCGATGGTCAGCGCCTCGATCGGTACGCCCACCTCAGCACCGAACTTGCGGCATTGAGACAGTCCGCGGCCGGCTAGCGCCTGCCCCGAGATGCCGGTCGGAAAGCCAAAGTAATTCTCGATCTTCGAACTGGTGCCCGCCTGGCCGCCCGGCGCCTTGGCGTCCAGAACCGCCACCTTCAATCCCTCTGAGGCGGCATAAACGGCAGCCGCGAGCCCTGCGGGCCCCGCGCCCACCACCACGAGGTCGAAGTGCTCGCCATCGAGTCTGTCTGGACTGAGGCCTATTGCATCCGCGACGGCCCGGTGGCTGGGTTGTCTCAGCACGACACCTTGCAACGTGATCACAACCGGGATGTCGGCATCCGTTGCGTCATAGTGGGTCAGGAGTTCTTTGGCCTCTGTGTGCTCAACGATATCGAAGTAGGCCGAGGGCTGGCCGTTGCGGCTCAGGAAGTGGCGCAGACGTAGCGTAGGGCCCGAGGAGTTACTCCCAATCACTACCACGCCTACGTGTTGACCCTGGATGAACGCGACCCGGCGCAAGATATACGCACGCATGATGGTTTCGCTCAACTCGGCTTCAGCGATCACGAGCGCGCGGAGTGATTCCTCATCAATGACGATCACCTCGCAATCGGAGAGGGCGCGCGTCGTTGCGACCGCAGCCCGGCCGGCGAGCGTGGCAACCTCGCCGGTAAAACTGCCGGGGCCATGTGTGCCCATAAATAGGGGGCCCTCGAGGGACGCGCGGTACGCCTCGATCGTTCCGGAGAGAATGGCGAACATCCCGGTGTGCCGGTCGCCTTCGGAATAGAGGATGTCGTCGGGCTTCAGCTTGCGTCGCTTGCCGTACCCTTCCAATATCGCCAGTTGGCTCTCGTCGAGCGTGGGATACACCTGATGGTAGCGGCTGCCACCAGACGACAGTTCGGGGGGACTGCCTAAAGAGTCTTTGCTCATGGCGGATTCCATCAAGTCACGACGCGATCCTTGCAGTGAAACTGCTGCGTCCGGTCTGACTATGATATCGCCGTTTGCGGGTGCTACCGAAGTCGGTCCTGGCCGGTGGGGCGAGGACCGACTCCACCGCTTTCACAAGCGGTGGGTTGAACGACGGTTCAGGGCGGTTGTTGCGGTTACGCGGAGGCTTGAGTCGCTAACAGGTCCTCGATCCGAACCGGGAGATTGCGCACCCGTACACCCGTCGCGTGATACACGGCGTTCGTAATGGCAGGCGCAATCCCTGCCATGCCGATTTCGCCGACGCCACGCGCGCCGAGCGGGTTCAACGCGAGGTCCGGATAGTCGAGGAAGGTCACGTCGATCTTCGGCGCATCAGCATGCGTCGTCATGACGTAGTCGGCGAGGTTGCGGTTGATCGGGGCACCGCTGCGCGCGTCGTATTGCGTTTCCTCAAACAGCGCCATGCCGAGACCCATCACGACGGCTCCCGCGATCTGGTTGCGGGCCGTGCTGGCGTTGATGATCCTGCCGCCGTCGATCATGCTCACTACGCGGTTGACTCGCAAGCGTGCCGTTTCAGGCTGCCACGTGATCTCGATGAAATTTGCGCAGTACGAGTGAATCGACACTTTGGACGCGTCAGCATCGTTCGCGCTCGCGCCGGACCGACCCCTTCCGACCACCATGTTGACGTTTGCCGGCGCAAGGATTTTCTGGAACGGTACGCCCGCGCCTGGCGAGGTGCCCTTCCGGTAAACCATGCCACGTTCGAAAGCAAGCTCAGTGACCGGCTGACCGTTGAACGGCGAATTGTCCGCCTGGGACGCTGCAACCAGAATCTGTTGCATCGCTGCCTGCGCCGCCTGCTCCACTGCTGGAATCACCGATGCGGTGGCCATCGAGCCGCCGGACATGGGCCCGGGCGGCAAGCGTGTGTCGCCGAGGACCACGGAAATCCGCTCGAGCGGGATGCCGGTGATACTGGCGACTAACTGCGCGAGGATGGTATAGGTGCCTGTGCCGATATCCTGGCACGCTGTCGACACGCGCGCCGTTCCATCAAGGTGAAGTTCGACAATGGTTTCTGTCACAAGGCGCCGCGCGGCCCACGACCCCACTGCCATGCCCCAGCCCACCACCAGGCCGTCGCGCCGCATGGATCCGACCCCCGGAGTACGCTGTGCCCAGCCGAACTTCTCGGCGCCGCCGGTGATGCACTCTTTCAGGTGCCGCGAAGAGAACGGCACCTTCAGGCCTTCGTCGATCGCGGGCTCGTTCATCAGGCGTAATTGGACCGGATCAATATTGAGCTTGATGGCGAGTTCGTCGACGGCCGACTCGATGGCGAACAGACCGGGAACGGCGCCTGGCCCCCGCATGGAGGTACTAGGTGCGACGTCCCGGCGTGCATACGCCGCGGTCGCGCGCAGGTTAGGTGAGCTGTACAGATAGCCCGTCGTCTCGCCGCAATTCTCCTTGCGTGTTTCCTTGCGAGAGGTTTGGTAGACGTAGTCCTGCTGGAACGAGGTGAAACGTCCCTCGGGCGTTACAGACAGGCGCATGCGTTGCTGCGTGTTGGTACGGTGGCCCACGTTGTGGAACATCATCTCGCGGCTCACCACCAGCTTGATGGGCCGCCGCAGATTGCGGGCTGCAGCGGCGGCAAGCAAGGAGTGCGACCACGGAAACAGCTTGCCGCCGAATCCGGACCCCAGGTATTTCATGATCACGCGCACCTGGTCTTGCGACACACCAAGCATCTGCGCCATGACGAGGCGGTGGTTGACGATCGCTTGCGACGTTTCGTAAAACGTATAGTTCGAGCCATCGAACACCGCCACCGTCGCATGCAGTTCGATGGGGTTGTGCGTTTCGATGGGCGTCGTATAGGTCTGGTCCAGCTTCAGCGCATCAGGGGCAGCCGCGAATGCGCTGTCCGCGTCGCCTCGCTGCGTATCGACGCTCGGTGTCTGCTCTGCCGACATTTCGATGCGGACATCGGGGCGGCTCGATTGGTACTCTACCTTCACGGCTCGCGACGCCGCGGTTGCCTGTTCGAAGGTGTCCGCCACCACCACACTGACGTACTGGCCGTAGTAGTAGATGTTGTCATCCTCGAACGGCGGGCGTTTTTCGTCGATGTGGATGTCGGTTGCAAAACTGACGCGATAGAACTTGCCGATGTTCTCGCGTGTGTAGACGGCCCGGACTCCCGGCATGCCTGTGGCTGCGGTTGTGTCCAGACGCGTGATGCGCCCCTTGGCGATCGTCGCGCAAACAGGCACGGCATAAAGCGTCCCGGGCAGGTTGATATCCGAGCTGTAGGTGGCCGTACCGCTGACCTTGAACGGCCCGTCAATTCGAGTAATCTCGCCACCGATCAACGGCTGCGTTTTATTGCTGGCTAATTGCATATTCTCTCCGCGTCACGAGCGCTGCATCAGGCAGTCTGTGTGGCAAGTGTGAGTGCGTGCTGGATGCAGCGCTTGGCGAGTTCGACCTTGAAGCCGTTTTGGCTCTGTACGTGTGCCGACTGCAGCGCTGCTTCGGCCGCCGCCCGGAAAGTCGCGGCATCTGGGGTTCGTCCGAGCAACTGGGCTTCAGCCTCTTTCGAGCGCCACGGCCTGACGCCGACGCCGCCTAGCGCGATCCGGATGTGATCGATCTTGCCCGACGAGACCTTCACGACGACCGCCGCCGAGGCCAGGGCGAATTCATACGACGCGCGGTCACGTAGCTTGAGATAGACGCTGCGGTTGCCGGACACCGGCGCGGGGAGCGTCACGTGAGTAATGAGTTCGCCGGGGTTGAGCGTGGTTTCGCGTTCTGGCGTGTTCCCTGGCAACAGGAAGAAATCGTCAATGGCGATGTCCCGCTTACCCTGCGCACCTTCCACATGGATCGTGGCCTCGAGTGCGGTCATCGCGACGTTCATGTCCGAAGGGTTGGTCGCAATACAATGCTCGCTGGTCCCGAGGATGGCCAGATTCCGGTTATATCCATCAATCGCGGAACAGCCCGTGCCGGGTTCGCGCTTGTTGCAAGGCGTGACAGGGTCGCGAAAGTAGACACAGCGCGTACGCTGCAAGAGATTGCCGCCGGTTGTCGCCATGTTGCGCAATTGGGCGGATGCACCCGATAGCAACGCCTGCGACAGAACCGCGTAGTGGCTCTTGATCAGTGGATGATTGGCGAGGTCGGTATTGCGCATCGTTGCGCCTATCGTGACACCACCGCCGTCGGTTTTCTCGACCTGATCGAGCGGCAGGCGATGGATGTCGATCACCTGGGTCGGACGCTCGACATCAAGCTTCATCAGATCCAGGAGTGTCGTGCCGCCCGCGAGGAAGCGGGTCGACGCGCCATTCGGTTGACCGTTAGCGGCAGGCTGTGCGAGTCCGATCGCCTGCTCAACATTGGCGACGCGTTTAAGCTGAAAGGTTTCCATGTGTACGCTCCGCTTAAACTTTACGACGAACTTGCTGGATCGCGGCCACGATGTTCGAATAGGCCCCACAGCGGCAGATGTTCCCGCTCATGGCTTCCTTGACATCGTCGTCGTTGTGACCGTACGGCTCGTGGAGGAGCGCGACGGCGGACATGATCTGGCCAGACGTGCAGTACCCGCACTGGAAGCCGTCGTGTTCGACGAAGGCTGCCTGCATCGGATGGAGCGCGCCCGGCTTGCCAATACCTTCAATGGTCGTGACCGCCTCTCCCTCATGGGTGACCGCAAGACTCAGGCATGAATTCACTCGCCTGCCGTCCACGTGAACCGTACACGCGCCGCACTGGCCGTGATCGCAACCCTTCTTGGTGCCGGTCAGGTGCAGATGCTCGCGCACGCAGTCGAGCAGGGTGGTGCGTGGATCGATATCCAGCTCGTAGTCCGAGCCGTTGACATTCAACCGGACGTGCGTAGTGGCACTGTCCGTTGACGCGGTCGCTGCTGCCGGTGCTTCCTGGCTGGTCTCGGTATCCGCGAGTGCAACCGAATGAAGCTGTCCGGTGCCGATTGCGACCCCGGCAGCGCCCACGCGGGTCAGGAACGATCGACGCGTCGGACGTTCAAGCACCGTCACAGGATCGTCTGCGCTGGCGTCAGGTTTCTGAGGCTCTTTACTCATGAATCTAATTCTCCGCTCACGGTGGATGGGATGCGGATGCCGATTTATTGCTCGGCACTCGTTACGCTCATCATACAAATTTGTGGTGGCGCGAAAATGGCCGCGAACTGACGGTTAGATGAAACATCACGATTAGTGGGCTATGGCAGAGCATTTTCGCCCTGTTGCGTCACTTTGACGCGATCGTTAACGCCCAGTGCAATACTGATTGCACAAATCTGAAATTAAATTTTTTCAGATTTTCTTTAAATTTAATTTAATCAAATGATTACGCCGACCGCTCAGTGGAATTTCTGGTCTTCACGCTGTCCGCGGTTGAGCGCAATTTCCAAAAATGTGTTCTTCTACTGACCACCGATCGTTTACCCGAATCAGCATGAGTGATGCAGGGTAGGCGATTCGCGCAGCAGGTCGCACCAGATCGTACGCGCTGCGCTGCAAAACCCACTCCGGCACGAGCATTGTATTGATGAAATCCCCCTTCCTAACCGAATCCGCGGAGCGCCAGAGTCGTTGGACCACGATGACCTCCCGGCTGTTATCCATTTATACAGTTACCTTTCTGTTTTCGTTGGTGTTACTGCTGGTCTTTGTAGAGCATGCGGTAACGGCGCAGATGGAGCACGAGGTTGATGTCGTCATGGACTGGCAAATGATCTATTTCGATGCCACGCCAGACTACGTGCTTACCGATGCGATCCGGAGCCGCCTCGAAAACTCGCGCTCACATGAGAATTACTACGGTTTGTTTACGCCGGACGGTAGATACGTTGCGGGCGACGTAACGGCGTTTCCTTCACAGTTAGCCGTTGACAGGCTTTCCAGGACGCTGACACACACGCTGGCGATTACTGGCAACCAACCCGCACCGTTGGTGCGCGCGATGGCGGAGCGGCGCAAGAACGGCGACATTTTGTTGGTCAGCCGCGATGTCTCCCACATCTTCCGCATCCGTAAAGCGATCATCGATGCATTCACGATGGGTGGCATGTTCTGCCTCGCTGCAGGCATTGCTGTCGGGCTCGCAATGAGTGCGCGGCAGATGAGACGCGTGAGGGCGATCCGTCGCGTCACGCTGCGAATCTCGCAGGGCGATCTGAACCAGCGTTTGCCGACCGGCGGTCGTGACGAAATGGACATGCTCTCGCATCTCGTCAACCGCATGCTCGATGAGATCGAGCGGCTGATTGACGAGGTGAAGGGCACGTGCGATAGCATCGCCCACGATCTTCGCACTCCGCTTGCGCATGTCATTGTGCTGCTTGGCAACATGCTGCAACGAGCCCAGGTCCTCAACGATCGGCCAATGTTGGACCTGATTGCGCGCGCGCGATCCGATACAGATCGCCTGCTGGAGCGGTTCCGGGCGATTTTGCGTATCTCGGAGATCGGTGCGCTGAAACGCCGGGAGGGGTTTGCCGACGTAGAACTGGATGCACTTGTGCAGGAAGTCGGCGAGCTTTATGAGCCGTTAGCCGAAAGCCGGTCGATTCAATTCATCATGCACGTAGAGCCGATGCCCGACATCCACGGCGACCGCAACCTGCTGTTCGAGGCGCTTAGCAACCTGGTGGATAACGCGATCAAGTTCACACCGGAGGGCGGCACGGTAACGATGGAATTGCGCAAGACGCCGGCTGGCCCGCAGGTCAGCATCGCCGACACCGGTCCAGGTATTCCGGCCGCCGAGCGCGAGGTGGTGCTGCAGCGCTCCTACCGGAGCGAGAAGACGCAGCATCTTCCCGGTTCCGGCATCGGCCTGAGCATTGTGTCAGCGGTGCTTCGCGTGCACGACTTTACGATGAAGATGGCGAGCGCTGAACCGGGCGTCCGGGTGATCATTGATTGCTGGTCGCGCACCCTTGGGTAAGGCCGACGGGGGATCGTGACACCCCAGCGGAGTCCAGATGCTGGAACGCCATGTCGAGGTATTGCGTTGACACCTGCGCATCGTTGGCCTGCCGCGAGATAAAAAAGCGCACCTCATAGGCGACGAAGTTCACCGTCGACGACCGGATCGCAATTTGCGGCTCGGGCGCCTCAAGAATCTCGCTATGCTCCTCGGTGGCGCGAGTTAGTGCCGTAATGGCAATGTTTGGGCGCACGTCGGGCAGGAGCTGCAGATGGACAGTGATGCCACGTGGCGCCGTGGATGTACTCGTATTGATGAAGCGCGTCTTGGCAATCACGCTATTCGGGACAATGGCGACGTTCCGCTCGACCGTCATGAGATGCGTTGCTCGCCAGTTCGTCTCGATGACCTGCCCCTCAAGCGTCGAGTCGATCACTATCCAGTCACCAATCCGGTACGGCCGCGTCAGATTGAGCACGAGGCCGGAGAACGCATCGCCTAACGCGCTCTGCAGCGCGAGGCCGACCACGATCGCAACAGCGCCGGAAGTCGCAAGCAGTGCGCCTACCGGCAGCCCGAAAACCTTATCGCTGATCTGTAGGGTTGCGAAGATATAAGCGAGTGTCGCCACGATGTCCTGGATCAGCCGCTCACGTGCAGGGCGGCGGCGAATTCTGAGCGAGGCTCTAACGACGCTGTTGACAACCGCGGCGCCGCCAAACCACCAGAATCCAACCAGTATCTGTCCCACCCCGTGGCGTATGACCGATGGCCATTCAGGCATCGGACGGGTAGGCGAGATGCCGGCACGCAGCAACGCGGCGGTCAGGATTGCAAAAGCGCAGACACGCAGTGAGGCTAGCAGAAACGGCACCTTCAGCGGACGCACATAGAGCGCGATTCCAAAGAGCACGCACGCTAAGCCTGCCCGCGTAAGCGGATCGTTCAGATCGACCATGGCCTACTCTCCCGACGCGCTGCCGCGCTCGAATTCCGAGTCTGAAAACCTTCCTGTCATCGCTGCCACCTGGTTATACATCAAAAGGACCCACCCAAAAACAGGAGGAGTCTAAAGGGGAAGTCTTTTACCACACACCTCCCGAACGGAAAGTGATTGTTGGCGCTTCGGATAACTATCGTTGCGAGTACGGGAAGAGTTCCCATACGTACTACTACAGATGCCGACGGATATCTCCGGAAATTGACGTGCCCGTTGTCAGCATCATCTGGAGTTACAACGGACTCGATGCGACCGATATGGCGTGGCGAATTGTGACAGTCTGTGAGCGGAGCCTCACCACAACGGCGAACGACATCGATCATATCGAGTCGTCGTCGCTCGCCGGCGTTGGGGTGATCAAGCTCTACGGCGACCGCCTGAGCCACAGCCATCGGTACGCTGGAAAGCTTTGGCGACCTGGAGGAAACCCTGGGCTGGCCGAAACTCGAAAGTGGTTGTCCGCCTCGCGTTGCCTGAGTGGATAGCATCCAGATATGGTCTCGCGAAAATTCAGCGAAACCAACTTTAAGTGCTTTATCAACGCCATTGAGAAGCAAGGGCGCGAGATTCGCGCCGCGGATGGCCGAGCTCATAGGAGACTTAGATGACCGATTTATCACACCTGGACAGTATCGTGGACGATGCTGACTCGATTACAGAAGTCGTGCAGGCTGCAATGAGCCGAACCGATGACGTCCGGCTCAAAGAGATCGTCGACGCGCTGGTCCGGCACGCCCACGCGTTCTTCCGGGAAGTCAGATTGACGGACCAGGAGTTCGAGAAGGGCATCGAGTTTGTCAAGGCGATTGGCCAGGCCACGGTCGATGATCACAACGAGGTCGTGCTGTGCGCTGATGTGTTGGGCTTTTCGACGCTGGTCACGCTGCTCAATACGGTCGATAAGACCGACCGGACGCCCGGTGCGCTGCTCGGCCCGTTCTATCGCGGCAATTCCCCTGAATACAGCAACGGTGAGTGCATTGTTGCTGATGGTTCGCCCGGTGCGCCGCTGTTCGCGCGTGGTCGTGTGGTCGATCGGGCAAACCGGCCTGTCGCGAATGCCATGGTTGACGTGTGGCAAGCGTCGCCGGTGGGTCTTTACGAAAACCAGGATCCGGACCAGCCCGATATGAATCTCCGTGGCCGCTTCAGGACGGATGCCGACGGTTACTTCCGCTTCCGCTCCGTCAGGCCCGCTGGCTATCCGATCCCCACACATGGTCCCGTGGGCGTTCTGCTGGACAAGCAGCACCGGCATCCGTACCGGCCCGCTCATATTCACTTCGTCGTCATCGCAGAAGGGTACGAAACGCTGGTCAGTCAGGTCTTTGCCGACGACTCGGACTATCTCGGCTCGGATGTCGTGTTCGGCGTGATCCGCGATCTGGTCGGCAGATTCGAATTGCACGAAGACGGCAAGGCCCCCGATGCAGACGTGACAGGGCCGTACTACACGTTGGAATATGATTTTGTGCTGGCCGAAGGTACGCCGACGTACCCGACGCCCCCCATCAAGTAACGCGGAGACTAAAGTGTCCAACGATCTCGAAGGAAAAGTGGCGGTCATTCTTGGCGGCACGGGTGGAATCGGTGCTGCTACGGCAACCCGGCTCGCCAAGGCCGGCGCTACCGTCGTCGTCACCACCCAGTCTGGTATCGCCAAGGCGCAACAAGTGGTCGATTCGTTGCCGGGAAGCGGTCACCTGGCGGCGGTGACGTCCATTACCGATAGTGCGTCGCTCGTCGACCTCGCCAACTGCGTCAAGGCCCAGTTAGGTCGCGCCGACATCCTGGTGAATACAGCCGGGTTTACGAAGCCAGTCAAACATGCGGATCTCGATGCGCTGACTGACGAACTCATCGACGAAATCATGAAGGTCAACTGGCGGGCGCAGTTTGCGGCCATCCGGGCGTTTCGCGCGCTGCTCGACGAGTCCGGCGACGGCCTGGTCGTGAACGTATCGTCGATTTCCGCTACTACGGGCGTGGGCAGCAACATTGCCTACTGTGCGGCGAAGGCCGGGCTCGATGTGATGGCCGCATCGCTGGGGCGGGCGCTTGCTCCGCGCATCCGGGTTCTGAATGTTTCCCCGGGTGTTGTCGACACGCGCTTTGTGCCTGGACGTGGCGCGGACTTCAACGACAAGGTCGCGGCGACGACGCCACTCGGACGAATTGGTACTCCTGACGATATTGCCGCGGCGATCGAAGCGTGCGCGACCCACCTGAAATTCAGCACCGGCGTCACGATCGTGGTCGACGGTGGCCGACGCCTGAACTGAGCTTAAGCGAGACCCCCTCATGCATGCACGCAAAACCATTATCACCTGCGCCGTCACTGGCAACCTGACCAAGCCGGAGCAGCATCCCGGCCTGCCTATTACGCCGCAGCAGATTGCAAACTCGGCGCTGCAAGCAGCTCAGGCCGGCGCGGCCATCGTTCACATTCATGTGCGCGACCCTCAAACCGGACGGCCGTCGATGGAGACCGGCCTGTACCGGCAGGTCATCGAGCTCATCCGCGCGGTCGATCCCGAACTGATCATCAATCTGACCACCGGTCCCGGTGGGCGCTTTATCCCCAGCGACGACGATCCCAAAGTGGCGGCGCCGGGAACCACGCTGCTGCCCCCGGAAAAACGGGTCGAACACATTGCTGCGTTGAAACCCGATATCTGCAGCCTCGACCTGAATACGATGAATTCGGGCGGCGACGTGGTGATCAATACGCCGAAGAACGTGCGACGCATGGCTAGCGTGATACGTGAAGCGGGCGTCAAGCCGGAACTCGAAATTTTCGACTCCGGCGACTTGCACCTCGCGCTGGATCTGATCAAGGAAGGCGTGCTCGATGGGCCTGGACTCTGGACGTTTGTGATGGGTGTGAAGTACGGCTTTGCGGCGACCCCCGAAACGCTGCTGTACGCCCGGAACTTTCTGCCTCAGGGTGCGGCGTGGTCGGCTTTCGGTATTGGCCGCTGGGAGTTTCCCATCGTCGCGCAGGCATGGCTCGCGGGTGGGCACGTGCGTGTCGGCCTCGAGGACAACATCTACATCGCCAAAGGCGTGCTGGCCGAAACCAACGCGGTGCTGGTCGCCCGGGCACGGGACATCGTCTTGTCACTGGGTGGCGAGATTGCGACGGCACGTGAAGCGCGCGAACAATTGGGGTTGGTAAGTTGAGCGAAGATCAGGACGCCAGACAGTTCGGAACACCGTCTGTCCACCGAACCGTATTCGTCGCTCATGGCACGTCGATCATTGGCGATGTCCAGATTGGTGAGCACGCGTCGATCTGGTTCAACTGTGTGTTGCGTGGCGACGTGCAACGTATTGTCATCGGCGCGCGAACGAATATCCAGGACGGTTCGATCCTGCACGGCACGACCAATGGATCGCCGACCCTGATCGGCAGCCAGGTCACCGTGGGACATGGCGCGATCCTGCATGCGTGCACCATCGAGGATCTGGCTTTTGTGGGTTTCGGGGCACGCGTCCTCGACAATGCGATCGTGCGTACCGGCGGCATGCTGGCGGCCGGCGCGGTGCTGACACCTGGTAAAGTGGTCGGGTCAGGGGAGGTGTGGGCCGGCAACCCGGCCAAACTTCTTCGCCCGCTTACCGAACAGGAGCGCGCAGGGATGGTTAAATCTGCAGACCGTTACGTGGCGCTTGCAGAACGGTACATGTTCTCCAAGCCGGTCGTACTGCATTTCTAGTCATCGCCTAGTGTCTCGTCCGGGCGGAAGTCGCTGGGCGCCACGCCCAGTTCCCGGCGGAACATATCGCTGAAGCTGCTTGGCTGATAGCCGAGCGAGCGTGCCACCGAGTTGACGGGCTGGCCTCCCGCAAGCTTTGAGACGGCAATGGCCAATTGCACCTGGCGCCGCCATTCCGCAAATCCGAGGCCGAGCGCCCGGGTGAACAGGCGCGAAAGGGTGCGCACGCTCGCACCGACTGAAGCGGCATGCTGCTCGAAGCTGATGCCAACCGACGGGTTCTCGATAACCGCACGGCAGAGTACATCGAGGCGCCGGTCTGTCTGGTCGGGCAGTGGGATTCTCATTGAATAGCGCGCCGCGTGCGCGAGTTCCATGGCTGCGAAACGATAGGCGGTCTGCAGATACTCGCTGTCGCGCTCCAACTCACGCTCCGCGATGGTGGTGATGAGTTCTCTCAGTAGTCCATTGATCTCGAAGACGTCAGAGTGCTTGCTGAGGTGCTGGACGTTTTCCTCATGAAGGTAGAGGTTGCGCATCTTGACCGCGCTCATCATGTGAATAGAGTGCACGGTCCCCGGTGGCAGCCAGACCGCACGCTGCGGTGGGACGACAAGTGCCTCCCGACCCACCTCGACCCACATGACACCTGCAACCGCATAGAGGACCTGGGACCAGGTGTGGGCGTGAGGATCGATTCGCAGCCCTTGAGGGTAATGCCGCGCCAAAGAGTGCCCCCGCCCGGGTTCGTGTTGCAGTTCAGGAGGCGTGGCTTTGGGCATGGTCGGTCGTCTGGTGAGGTCAGCATTATCGTCGAGTCCGCAATGTGCACGGCATTCCCCCGGAAGTCCGGCGGGCGCTCCCGTTTTCATCGCGACGGTCAGATGGAACCTTAGCCAATGGGACGTCAGTTGAATGGCCAATCGCTTTCGCGTTTCGGACAATTCTCTGTTTCAAAGCCCGGATTACCTGCCACGAGTTGGCCGAAAATCGAAACTGATTGTCATCCGTGTCGCCGCGCGGGGCATAGCATCCGAGGGACCACTTGAGTCGTAACCTACGGAGTTTTTCTTAAGCCATGAACGTGACGCGATTTGACGAAGCCCCCGAGTACCTGCCCGCACATCATTATCAGATGCGTTGTGTACGACTACAGGGGCACGAGGCCGGACCCGCCGACACATTGTGGATGGGGGTGTCGACGATTGAGCCCGGAGGCCACACTTCGCTTGCGGCGTCTCCGCTCGAGAAACATTACGTTGTGCTGCAAGGCGAGGTTGTGGTCTGCACCGGCGACCAGGAAACGACGCTCTATCAATATGACTCGTGCCGCTTAGCGCCGGGTGAAACACGCGCATTGAGAAACGATTCTGCCGGAGCCGCGATGATCTTGCTGGCAATGCCGATAGCGCGTTCGACGCCGTGATTATTGCAGAGGTTCCAGCCGCAGCGTTGCATTTTAGTTAACGGTCTATTGATAAATCGCGACTCTTACTGCGGGAGGATTGCCTCTACCATTGCACCGGCGCTGTATGCGTCGTCAGTCATAAAGGAGTCTTATGAACCTCGCTTCGATCCGCAAAGACGCCTTTGCGATGCCTGTTCACAATCCCGCTTATCCCCGGCCGCCTTACCGCTTCGTCCACCGGGAATACTTCATCATATCGTACGAGACCGATTTCGACGCGCTGCGCGCCATCGTGCCGGAGCCATTGCATCCGGAAAACGATCTCGTGCATTACGAATTCATTCGCATGCCTGACTCATCGGGCTTCGGCGACTACACCGAAAGCGGGCAGGTTATCTCCGTGCGCGACCAGCAAGGGCGCCTCGGCAACTACACGCATTCGATGTACCTCGATGACGAAGGCCCGATTGCCGGTGGCCGCGAAATCTGGGGTTTTCCGAAGAAACTCGCCAAGCCGACCTTGGGCGTCGACGGCAACGACACGCTGCTCGGCACACTCAACTACGGCACACAACGTATCGCAACCGGCACGATGGGCTTCAAGCATGTGCCAATCGACATCGAGGCCGAACGCAAGAAGATTGCAGAGGTGCCGAATTACCTGTTGAAAGTGATCCCGCACGTTGACGGCTCAGCGCGTGTGTGTGAACTCGTGCGGTTTTATATGCGCGACGTGAGTGTGCTCGGTGCGTGGTCGGGTCCGGCCGCGCTCGAACTGCATCCGCATGCGTTGGCGCCCGTCGCCGATCTGCCGGTGAAGCGTGTGGTCGGCGCGCGGCACATCATCGCCAATCTCACGCTGGATATCGGCGAGGTCGCATTCGACTATCTCGCCGCTACAGAGTTGGCCTCAACCGAAACCGTGAAGCTCGCGGTCAATCAATAACGGTCCGTGAACCGATCAGGAAGGAATGCAACATGTCGTTGAAAAACAAAGTCGCGCTGGTAACCGGTGCAGCAAGCGGTATTGGTGAGCAATGTGCACGCAAACTCGCCAGTCTCGGCGCCGCGGTGGTGATCGCCGACCTGAATCTCGAGAACGCGCAGAAGGTGGCCAGCAGCATCGTCGCCGCGGGCGGCAAGGCGCTGGCCGTCGTCATGGATGTCACCAGCGAAGAAGCGGTGAATAGCGGCATTGAACACGCGGTGAAGGAGTTCGGCAGCATCGATGTGCTTGTGTCGAACGCGGGTATCCAGATCGTCGCGCCCATCGAAGAGTACGAATTTTCCAACTGGAAGAAGATGCTGGCGATCCATCTGGACGGCGCCTTCCTCACCACGAAGGCCGCGATCAGGCATATGTACGCCGGTGGCAAGGGCGGCTCGATCATCTACATGGGTTCGATCCATTCACACGAAGCGTCGAAGCTGAAGGCCCCCTATGTGGCGGCCAAGCATGGTCTGCTGGGACTGGCGCGCGTAGTCGCGAAGGAAGGCGGTTCGCGCGGCGTGCGGGCGAATGTCGTATGTCCGGGGTATGTGCGCACGCCGCTCGTCGACAAACAGATTCCCGAGCAGGCCAAGGAGCTCGGTATCTCCGAGGCCGAAGTCATCAAGAACGTCATGCTCAAGGAAACCGTCGACGGTGAATTCACCACGGTCGAGGACGTCGCCAATACGGTTGCGTTCCTTGCGGGCTTCGAATCGAACGCGCTCACCGGGCAGTCGGTGATCGTCAGCCACGGCGTCGCAATGCATTAAGGGGTCACGTATGCGCAGCAGCACAACAAAAACTAATCGGCAGCCGGATGCGTTCGTGCTGCCGCGCTACGACGAAATTGCCCTGGTGCTTCAGGGCGGCGGTGCGCTCGGGTCTTACCAGGCGGGCGTTTACGAAGGCCTCGCTGAGGCCGGTGTGCAACCGCACTGGATCGCCGGCGTCTCGATCGGCGCACTGAACACCGCGATCATTGCTGGTAATGCGCCGGAGAAACGGGTGGAAGCGTTACGCGGCTTCTGGGATTCGATTTGCCATCCGCGCGACTGGGTGGGTGATCTGGGTGCATGGATGCTCCCGGGGTTCGGCATGGAAGACCTGTCGCGCAAGTGGGCAGGTTTGTGGGCAGCCGGACGCGCGCTGACAGAGGGCCAGCCGGGCTTTTTCTCACCGCGCAGGCCGTTGCCAATGGCCGGTTTCGGTAAGCAAAGCCCCAACGTGGTCAGCTACTACGACACGGCCGAGCTGAAGGAAACGCTGTTGAAGTTCGCCGATTTCGACCGCATCAACGACGGTGACATCCGCGTTTCGGTGGGCGCGGTGAATGTGCGGACCGGTAACCTGGTGTACTTCGACAACACGAAAATGCGGCTGGAACCGGAGCATTTCATGGCGTCGGGCGCGTTGCCGCCAGGCTTTCCGGCGGTTGAGATCGACGGCGAATACTACTGGGACGGTGGTCTCGTTTCCAACACACCGTTGACCGAGGTGCTGCGCGACGCCGACCACAAGGATGCGCTGGTGTTTCAGGTCGACCTGTGGAGCGCGCGAGGCAATGCGCCGGGGGACTTCCTCGACGTGTCCGAACGTGCCAAAGACATCCAGTACTCGAGCCGTACGCGTGCGATTACCAGCATGTTGGCGGATCGTCAGAAGCATGCCCGTTTCATCAAGGAACTGCTTGCGCATGTTCCGGCTGATCTGCGCAAGAACGATCCGCTTTTCCGGCTCGCGGAGGAAGCGGCTGACGGCAGCGCGATCAATGTGGTGCACCTCATTTACAAGAACAAGCCTTATGAGGGGCATTACAAGGACTACGAGTTCAGCGTCGATACGATGCGCGAGCATTGGGAAAGCGGCCTCGAAGACATTCGCGATTCGTTTGCCCATCGGGAGTGGTTCGATGTGCCGAGCCGCGAACAGGGTTTCGTGACGCATGACGTGCATCGCCAGCCTGGCTCGGTGCCACAGTCCGATCGTAACCTGCCTGAATTGCCCCTCGGACCGGAACGCAAAGTTGCCGCCTGAACTGGCACGTACCGTCTATCACCGGGTGCCGCTGAAAGTGGACTAACGCCTGACAGATTGAGGGCGGGCGCTTCGATCGCAATGATCGGATGATGCTCGCCTGCCCTCCAGCAAGCCGGCCTGGTGCCGCGCAATCGTGACTGCTTTCTGCAATACCACAGTTCGTCGGTAAGCGTCGGTAAGGCTCCAGCCGTGGCGATCTCTCCGCATGCTCCCACATGGCGTCTCACGGAGCGCGACACCGCCAATTATCGCGTCGCAGCGCGGTTTCCAGTCCCATAGCCTCTTCCATACCCGCTTCCAAAATCGAAAAGCTGTCCAAGGCCTGGCGCAGTCACTGTTGCTTGGCGCCGACGATTCTTCGAGCATATGTTGTTTATGCTTATCAAATAAATTTTGATCGATGTATTGTGGCGCCGTGATGTCTAGCCACTCTTCGTAGCAAGCGTCCCTGCAAGGGACTGGACCGGTGGAAGCTGCTGGAACTCAGGGTCTTGCGGCGATTCGCGCACTGGTGTTGCCCGACTGGCGCAATCCATTTCCGCTCGAACAAAGAACAAGGTGTGGGTGCAGGCAGAGCCAATGCACGTGTTGGCAGGCACGTCATGGAGTCGGATATCTGACGCCCTTACAAAGAATATTAGTTGGTAAGTGTTGGAAAGAAAAATTAGTAATCCGTAATATATGTGAATATTAAACAGATCTCGTTGATGTTTCGTGCGCGTCGTGGATTGCAACAGAAGACGTGCCTGAGCAGCGCTTGACGGGATGCGGCGTAGCGACGCCGTGAATCGTGGGGAGAGGTTCAAAAAACGTTTCCTCACATAACAACGCGTGACCTTACTGACAAGTGTGAGGAGTGAGATGAAGCAAAGGGCATTGGCGATAGCCATCAGGAGAACAATCTGGGCCGAACTGGCACTGTCGAGCGCGATCGCCGTTCCGGCCTTCGCGCAAAGTCAACCTGCTACGCCCGCTGTTGCGGCGTCAGGTACGGCCACAGCAGCCGCACCTGCTGCGGCCTCGGGGACTGCGGCGACTTCGACCGGGACCAGCAACACCAAGAACGTCAAGCAGCTCCAGACGTTCCAGGTGACAGGTTCGCTAATCCGCCAGGCGGACAAGGTAGGGTTCCAGCAGGTTCAGGTCGTGACGCAGCAGGACATCCCGAATTCCGGCGCGCAGAGCGTTGCCGATTACATGCGCTCCATCTTCGCCAACTCGGCTGACAGCTGGGGCGAAGCCACGTCCGACAGCTTTGCCGCTGGCGGCTCCGGTATCGCACTGCGCGGGCTGAGCGAAAAGTACACACTGATGCTCGTCGACGGTCAGCGCGGTGCGCCGTTCGGCTTCGTCGTCAACGGCTCGGACCAGTTCTTCGACCTGAATACCCTTCCGCTGGACGTGATCGATCGCATCGAGGTCGCAAAGACGGGTGCAGTGTCGCAGTACGGGTCGGCCGCTATCGCGGGTGTGGTGAACATCATTACCAAGCATGACTTCCAGGGCCTCGAGCTCGATGGCAGCTATGGCGGTGCAACGCAAGGCGGCTCTGGCACCACGAAGTTCTCGCAGTCGCTGCCGACCAAGATCGGTACGTTCAAGTTCACGGCTGACTGGGCCTATGTGTGGCACTTCTACATGAACAACATCGGCGGAGTGACGTCGGTCGACGGCGCGGGTAACGACTTGACGCACAGCCGTTCGGCGGTTTGTTCCCGCGCTGGAAGGGCAACACGGACGTGTCGTGGACTTATCACCAATGGGTTGCCGATCTGTCGTGGGAATACACAGCTCCATACTCCGACGCGCTGGGTCTGGACTACTCTACCGCGTCGTACAGCCAGTTCAACCTGAACGTCACGTACACGGGCATCAAGCACTGGACAATCTACGGTGGCGTGAACAATATTTTCAACAAGGCGCCTCCGTATGACCCGCTGTGGGTCAACCAGACCGACCTGACCGGTTACGACCAGTCGCTGTACACGTACACGGGCCGTTACCTGCAGATCGGGGCAAAATACAAGTTCTAACCCGTAGCCGGTTAAATCGCTTCGGGCAGCAGTCTTCTGCTCTGGCGGTCGCTCCGATTTCGCTTTTTCGGAGCGACCGTTTTTTCGTTTATGAGTCGTCGTAGAAGGCGAAATTCGGCGGGTGCGGGCGACGTGTCGATCACGCGGAAATCCCCTTCTTGCCCACCCCATTCCTCAAGCTTCGGCGGCTCCCACCTCGTCAGCGTGTAAACTGCTGATTTTTTTGAATCAGGTGGTATGTTGCAAGCCCCACAGCGCACAGCCGTCAGCGGCCCGGCGCTCATTCGCGTCCTTGCTCGCCTGACGGACCTCGATGTCCCCGAATCCAGCCAATCGCTTTCGGACCGGCTCAGCCAATGGCTCGGCTGGACCGACGCCATTGGGCTGTCGACGGCGCTGAACGGCCATTCGCGGGGCGGCCATCCGCGAGGTGGCCCTCCGCGGGCCGGC
>JBEKNG010000001.1:0-32361 GCA_049523075.1 Paraburkholderia sp. | reverse complement strand
CACGCTCCGTAGGGCCCGACAGCATGGCCGCGCTGCGGGCGGAACAACGCAATCCCGACAACAGGCGCGGGCTCAACGAGAACCTCGCACGCGAAATCATGGAACTGCACACGCTTGGCGTGCGCAGCGGCTATACGCAAGCCGATGTCACCGAGTTTGCCCGCGCACTCACAGGATGGAGCGTGGCCGGCGTGAAGGGGCCGCAGCCGAACGGCGCTGCGCCCGGCAGCTTTGTGTTTCGTCCGCAAGTTCACGAGCCGGGTTCGCGGACCATCATGGGACGCCGCTACGATCAGCAGGGCGAAGATCAGGCACGGGCGATCCTGCACGACTTCGCGGCGTCGCCGGCGACTGCGCAGCACATTGCTGGCAAGCTGGCGCGTCACTTTGTTTCGGACAACCCACCAACTGCGGTCACTGAACGGCTCGCAAACGCGTTCGAGCGTAGCGGCGGCGACTTGCCAACGGTCTATCGCGCGCTGGTGGATTCCCCGGAAGCGTGGTCGCCCGTCGCGGTGAAATTCAAAACGCCGTGGGAATGGACCATCTCGTCGATGCGCGGCCTCGGCTGGCAAGACCTTGGCAACCTGCAGGGCGCGCCGCTGCTCACGCAGCTCGGCGAGCCTGTGTGGCGGCCGGGCTCGCCCGCCGGCTACGACGACATTGCCGCGAGCTGGGCAGCCCCCGACGCGCTGGTGCGTCGTGTGGAAGTGGCACAGCGCTTTGCGTCGCGCGTCGGCGACCGGATCGATCCGCGCACCTTGGGACAGACGCTGCTGGTCGGTTCGATCAGTGTGCCGACCCAGACGGCGGTGTCACGCGCCGAGAGCGCCTCGACCGCGATCGCGCTGCTGCTCGTGTCGCCCGACTTTCAACGGAGATAAACGCCATGATTTCCCGTCGCCAATTTCTTAGCTTCGCCGCAGCCGGTGCTGGCGCGATTCTCGCGTCGCCACACATGGCCTTCGCGAGCGTCGAGACCGATCGCCGCTTCGTTTTCGTGATCCAGCGCGGCGCGGCCGACGGTCTGAACATCGTGGTGCCGTATGCCGAGCCGTCCTACCAGAGCTTGCGCGGTACGCTCGCTATCGATACGTCGACGACGACCAAACTGAACGGCACCTTTGCGTTGCATCCGTCGCTTGCCGAGACCGCGAAAATGTACGCGTCCGGCGAGGCGTTGTTTGTGCACGCGGTGGCTTCGCCCTATCGGGACCGCTCGCACTTCGATGGCCAGAATGTGTTGGAAACCGGCGGCACCTCGCCATATCAGGTGAAGGACGGCTGGCTGAACCGGCTGGTCGCGATGATGCCCGCCACGCACGAAAACGCCATTGCGTTTGCACCAACGGTACCCATGGCACTGCGCGGCAAAGCGGATGTCACGTCGTACGCGCCATCTGGATTGCCGCAAGCGCCCGACGATCTGCTCGTGCGCGTCTCGCAGCTTTACGAGCAGGACGCGCAGCTCGGGCCGCTCTGGGAATCCGCAATGGCCGCGCGCGGTCTTGCTGGCGACGCTGATGCGCGCCAGGATCCGGCGAGCCTCGGCAAGCTCGCCGCGAGTTTTCTGTCACGGGAGGACGGTCCGCGGCTGGCGATGATCGAAACCGGCGGCTGGGACACACATAGCGCACAGAACCCGCGCCTCGCGAATCAGTTGAAAGCGCTCGACACGATGCTCGCTTCCTTGCGCAATGGCCTCGGGCCGCTGTGGGGTAAGACGACCGTGCTGGCGGCCACCGAGTTCGGCCGCACCGCGGCTGCCAACGGCACGGGCGGCACGGATCATGGGACCGGATCGGTAGCGATGCTGATAGGCGGGGCCGTGAACGGCGGGCGCGTACTCGGCGACTGGCCGGGACTGAAGCCGAACGATCTCTACCAGGCGCGCGATCTGCGGGCGACCACGGCGCTCGACGGTTTGATTGCGGGCGCCGCGAGCGAGAGCCTTGGACTCGACCCACATCGAACCGCGGCCGCGCTTTTTGCGCAAGCAGGCTCGACACAGCCGCTGACGGGTTTGATTCGTAGTTAGCGCGTAGTCTGGCCGCGGCCTTGTCGTTGTGCTTTCGCTCATTTCACAAAAGCTCCATGGACGGGTCCGATAATCGAAGAAGGGATATCCGGGAACAACCCCCTCAGCGTGCAACCCCTCGCCGCAAATCCTCCGTTGTCTCCCCCGCCCCGTCCGGCCTCCATCCAGGCGGACGCAGCACGTATTCGATCGCGGTCCACGGACGCTTCGACGATGCAATGTCTCGAGCGAGGCTCACCCAATGTTCGAACTGCACAACGAAGGGATTGTGGGAGCGCGTCGGCGTCGTGAGGCCGTAGCGGCAGGGCAGATCGTCGCGCTCCGCGACGTAGGTGCCGAACAGGCGATCGAAGATAATCAGTACACCACCGTAGTTCGCATCCAGATACGCCGTATTCGAGGCGTGGTGCACGCGATGGGCGGACGGCGTGTTGAATACATATTCCAGCCAGCCTAGCTTCGGCATCCACGTGTTGTGCAGCCAGAACTGATACAGCAGATTGATCATCAACGTCGTCAGCACCACTTCGGGGCGGATGCCGAGCCAGACGAGCGGCGTGAAGAACATCGCTGCACCGGTCAGTTTCCCTGTCCAGCCGAGCCGGTATGCCGAGGAGAGCGTCAGTTGATTCGGCGAATGGTGAACCGCGTGCGTCGCCCAGAAGAAACGGATGCGGTGCGATGCACGGTGATACCAGTAATAGAAGAACTCCTGTCCGACGAACAGCAGCAACACCATCAACGCGCTGTTAATGGTAGCCGTATAAATACGGTGGTCCCACGCGAACGCGAAGATCGGCGCCGCAAGCGATAACGGCAAGAGCGCGAGCAGCTTGCGGCCGACCAGATCTGCCAATGACAGCATCACTTCATGCCAGTCGAAATGCGCGGTTTTTTTACGGCTGAGCACCCATGCTTCGATCATCGACGCGCTAACGACAATCGCTGTAGCAAAGAGCGAAATTTTTCCTGTGGATATCATCGTGTGCCTGTTCCGACTCGTGAGGGGACGAATCGTCTACGGCACCGATTGCCGTCGCGTCCCATGAAACAAGTCTAGGGACGGGCACTGTTAAAAGATATGTGCGAGATATGTCGCGACGTGTCACGGTGCGAGCGCGTCGCACCGCCGCGTCCGCGTTCAGGCGCCGTGCCGCATAAACAGCAACAACAGCGAGAGCGTCACGAGCGAACCCACGGTCGACAGAAGAATGGTCCGCGACGTGATGTGCGCTTCGCGCCGATAGAACTCGGCGAGCATAAACGGGCCGGTGCCGGTGGGGAGGGCGGCCAGCACGACGGCCATTTCGACGAGCAGCGGCGACAGCGTAAACACGCGTGCGGCGAGCCACCAGGTCAAGGCCGGTTGCAGCAGCAACTTGGTGCCGGTCAGCAGCAGCGAAGCGCCGGGTTTCGCCGCGTCAGCCTTACCTTCGCGCTTTTCTGCGAGGAACAGGCCAAGGCTCACCAGCGCGCACGGGCTCGCGGCACCGCCCAGGAGTTTCAAAAACGTCTCCGCGCTTTGCGGCAGCGTGACGTGCACACTGGCGAGCAGCACGCCGACGATCGGCGAGACGATCAGCGGATTGCGCGCCAGCGAACCCACTACCTTCAGCGCCAGCCGATGCGGCGCGCGCTCGGTCTGCAGACCCACTTCGATCAGGACAATCGCGATCGCAAACAACACGCAGGCGACGAGAATCGTGGCGATCGTGGTCGGCGTCTGGCTGACCGGTCCGAACGCGATCATGCACAGCGGAAAGCCGATGTAGCCGGTGTTCGGATACGAGCCGGCAATGGCGTCGACGCTGGCGTCAGCCAGGTGCCGGCCGCTCAGCAGACGCACGGCGAGGATCAGCACGAATACCCCGGCGCAAGAGAGCGCGAAGGTAGCGACAAACGCGGGCTGATACAGCTGATGCCAGGTGGCGTGAGCCATGATGTCGAAGAGCAGCGCGGGCAGCGCGAGCCACACCACGAAGCGGTTCAGTTCCGACGCGGCCGTGGGACCCAGCAGGCCGCGCTTGCGGCACACGAAACCGGCGAAAATCAGGCCGAATACGGGGAGCAGAATCTCTAGGGTCGATAACATCGGTGAGGCCGGGCACGTGGGCGGAGAAAAGACGATTTACCAGAGTAGTGGTTCGCGTTGATACAATCAAATACTGTTTCAGGTGTTCAACAATACCTTTTTTGCATCATGATCGACGTCAAACCGCTCCGCTACTTCGTGACGCTCGCCGAGACCCGCCATTTCGGCCGCGCTGCGGCGCGGCTCAACCTGTCGCAACCGCCGTTGAGCCGCCAACTGGCAGCGCTGGAAGCGAGTCTCGGCGTCACGCTGATCGAGCGCAGTCCGCGCAGCGTCACGCTAACGGCGGCCGGCGAGCGTTTCTACGCGGACGCCAAGGCGATTCTCAGCGCAATCGAGCAGGCCGCACGCAACGCGCAGGCGGCCGCGCATGGAGATACCGGCACGCTGGCGATCGGCTTTACGATGTGCGCCGCGTACAGCGTGGTACCGGGCTATGCGCGGACTTTCGGTTCGGCGTATCCGGAGGTGGCGCTCAATTTGCGCGAGGTGGTCTCGAACGATCTTGCTGCGCAGGTGCTGGCCGGCCAGATCGATGCCGCCATCATGTTCCCGAGCGTGCCAAACAAGGGTCTCGCTGCGCGCACGATTGTCAGCGAGCCGCTGTGTGTGGCACTGTCGCGGACCCATCCGCGAGCGCGGGCGCGAAAGTTGAAGATTGCGCAGCTGGCAGAGGAATCGTTCGTGCTGGCGTCGGAGGAAGTGGCGCCGACCTTGCGTGCCGCCATTCTTGAGCATTGTCGGCTGGGTGGCTTCGAGCCGAATATCCGCTTCGAAGTGCAATTGCAGCAGACGGTGCTCAGTCTCGTCGACGAGGCGGTCGGCGTTGCGCTCGTGCCGGCGTCGATGCGCAAGGCGCAGCTTGCAGGGGTGGTGTTCCGACCGCTCGCCGATGCGCCGCTGATCGAACAGGTGCTGGTGTGGTCGCCGGTGAATCGCAATCCGTGTCTTGAGCGGTTTTTGGAGCTGGCTTAGGTTGCGTAATCATCGGCATCCTGTTTGATGCGCCTTCGATACCAGATCGTCCAAAGCATAAGCACACCGTAGAAACCATAGCGCAAGACATTCGACTCGACTACCGAACGCGGGTCGCCCGCCGCACCCCAGACGATCAGCGTGCGCAAGGTGTTCTCCGTGATGAGGCCGATCCCCCAGACCAGCGTCATGATGCGGACTCGGTAGGCGAGCTTGGGATGCTCACGCCACTCCTGCTCAAATTCGCTGGCGCGCTTCACGCTTTCGCGGGCGATTGTCGAACGCGCCAGATAAAACACCATCGGACGCGGCAGCGCGAGCGAAACCAGAAAGGCAACGCCGATCATGCCGGACACCATGGGCTCGTCCAGTGCCAGATTTTGCCAGGCGCCGGTGAGTATCATCGCGGCAAGCGAGAGCACGATGCCGACCAGAACCATGCTGCTTAATGCGTCGAAATGCCGGTGGCGCACCAGGTCCCACGCCATCCATGCGAGCAGCGGTACCGCCGATACCAGCAGGCCACCCGGCTGCCCCCAATGCGGATACGCGAGGCGGTACGCAAGCCATGGCAGCAGCAGGTTGATGCATAAGGCGGACAGGTATCTGAATCTGAATCGAAGCTGCATGCGGGGTGCTCCGAGTGGGCGCCTATGCTGCGTGTCGACTGCCGCCAGCGCTCTTGCAGCGCTGGCCGGATGGCTTGAACGATTGAGATGCCCGGGAGAGCGAGCGCGGCGGTGTACGTATCCTAGCTCGCAGAGTGGACGTGCATCAACGTCGGGATTCTGCCATCATCCCAACCACCCTCAGCCCCGTTCCCCCGCCATGGCCCAGTTCAGCACGTCCCTCGAAACTGACCGCCTGACCATGCGTCCTCACGTCCTCGAGGATTACGACGATAGCTTCGCGATGTGGTCCAATCCCGAGGTGATTCGCTTTATCGGCGGCCAGCCGTTCACCCGCGAAGAGGTTTGGGCGCGTCTCTTGCGCTACGTGGGGCATTGGACGCTACTGGGCTTCGGCTACTGGGTGGTGCGCGACAAGGCAAGCGGCCGCTTTGTCGGCGAAGTGGGTTTTGCCAATTTCCGGCGTCAGATCGAGCCGCCGCTCAATGGCACGCCCGAGGTCGGCTGGGCGCTGACCCCGGCATTCCAGGGGCGCGGCTACGCAACCGAGGCGGTCCGTGCGGCATTGCGGTGGGCCGATGCAGAATGGCCCGCCGCCGATACCGCCTGCATCGTCGCACCGGAGAACACGCCGTCCCTGCGGGTGGCGCAAAAATGCGGCTATGTGGAATGGGCGCGCGGGTCGTACAAAGGCAAGCCGACTATCCACCTTCGCCGGGCCGCCGGCCCCGCCTGAGACGAGGGCGAGGTAGCGAGAGGGCGCGGCAACGAGGCCGAGGCAGCGAGGCGCGGCAGCCCCGGCACGATTGACGGGCTGCCTGCGCCGGTCAACGGGTAGCCGGAGTTCAGGCAAGAGTGAAACGGGTGCCGGCGTCGATTTCAGCCGCCCGCTTCTGCCGCCAGCGCCTGCCGCTGCGCGATCAGATCGGCCAGCCGTTTACGCTGATTGCCTTCAGCGTCGAAATTGCGCTCGTCGAGCCATTGCGCGAAGCCGTCGCGCACTGCCGGGTATTCGCTGTCGATGACGGAGAACCATGCGGTATCCCGGTTGCGTCCACGCGTGACGATCGCCTGGCGGAAGATCCCTTCGAACTTGAAGCCATACCGCAGCGCGGCCACCCGCGACGGCGCATTGAGGGAATCGCATTTCCATTCGAAGCGCCGGTAGCCCAGGTCCTCGAACACATATTTCATCAGCAGTGCCATTGCATCACTCGCGATGCGGGTCCTTTTGAGGCGCGGCGAGTAGGTGACGTGGCCTACTTCGATCACGCCATTGGGCGGGTCGATGCGCATCAAGGCCAGCGTGCCGATGGCCTTTCCTGTGGCCAGATCGATCACCGCGTGGTGCATAGGATCGGTCAGCGCAGCCGCTTTGGTCAGATGCTCCCGATACGCTTCGAGGCTCTGGAACGGCCCCACTGCCAGATAGGTCCAGTCGCGGCCGTCCTCGGCCGAGCTATAGGCCTCGTAGAGATCTCTGACATGGCGCTCGACGTCCACGGGCTCGATCCGGCAATAGCGTCCGACGAGCGGCTCGCGCCCCGGCAGTTGTGCGCCTTTCCAGTCCGGCACCGGCACGCCGATCGGCTGCAGGTATTCGTTGATTCGTTGTGCCACTTTCCTCTCCTTAGTTTTTCTGTTGTCCGGTGACCCGCTGGAGGGGCACACAACGGCGTTGATCTGATGTTGTCTGGGCTGCATTCAACAGAGACAATACGCCAAACGTGGTATGTTAAAAAGATCCACTCAACGACTATTTGATAGGTCCAGCGACGATGATCGAGATCATAGGGCCATTGGCTCATGGCGCGCTCACTCCGGCCGGCAAGCCTGTTCCGCTGCAGAAGCAATTGATCGAGCGTCTGCAGCAGGCGATTCTGGCCGGACGCCTGCCGGCGGGCGCGTCGTTGCCGTCGTCGCGGCTGCTCGCGGCGGAACTCGGCGTGTCGCGCAACACGGTGGTCATCGCATACGACCATCTGCTCGCCGAAGGTTATGTGCTGGCCGACCGCAGGGGAACTCGCGTGAGTCCGCTATCGAGCGCCGCGTCCCATGCCGACACGCATCAGGATTCGGCCGCGGCCGAGATCGCCTACGCGGCGCGGCTCAAACGGTTCGCCGCCACTCGCACTCAGTCCGATATGAGCTCGGTGATGACGCCGGGTACTCCGGCGCTGGACCGCTTTCCGCTGGGCGCCTGGCGCCGCTCGCTGGAACGGGCCATGGAGCGAGGCTTACCTCTGTTGCTCGGTTACGGTGCGCCGGCGGGCGAGCCAGCTTTGCGTGATGCGATCGCCGCGCATCTGCGGATGGCGCGAGGCGTGCGCTGCGACGGCTCGCAGGTGGTGATCACTGAGGGGGCACAGGAAGCGCTGAATCTCTGTGTGAGCCTGCTAACCAATCCCGGCGATACTGCGTGGGTCGAAAATCCGGGTTATCGCGGCGCCAAAGCCGCCTTCAATCTCGGCGATCTGCAGACCGTGCCGATGCGCGTCGATCATGAAGGCATGGCCGTGCCGCCGGATGCCTGGCGGGTAAGTCCGCCCAAGCTGATTTATACGTCGCCGGCGCACCAGTATCCGACCGGCGCGGTGCTCTCTGTGGCGCGGCGCCTCGACCTGATTGCGCAGGCAAGGCGCACCGGTGCCTGGTTGATCGAGGATGACTACGACGGCGAGTTTCGTCATACCGGCGAGCCGATCGCGAGCATGCAGGGTCTCATGCCCGATGCGCCGGTTTTGTATGTCGGGTCGTTTAGCAAGACGATGTTTCCGGCGCTGCGTATCGGGTTTGTCGTGTTGCCGCGCAGCATGGTGGCGCACACGAGCACGGCGCTACAGGAGATGCTGCGCGGCGGCCACCGGCTTGAACAATTGGCATTGGCAAACTTTATCGAGGCGGGCGAATTTGGCCGCCACCTTGGGCGCATGCGGCGGCTTTATCGTGAGCGGCAGCAGGCGTTACGCGAGGCGCTGGCCGGGCGCTTTGAACCGGCGCAGATTCTCGGCGGCAACTGCGGCATGCATCTGACGCTCAGGTTGCCGCCGCGTATTTCGGACCGCACTGTGGTCGAGCTGGCGCAACAGCGGCGCCTCAATCCGCGTGCGCTATCCGGGTTCGCGCTGCGGCCGTGCGATGAAGACAACGGGCTTGTGATCGGCTACGGCAATACGCCGGCCGAACAGATTGCGGCTGGTGTGGCTGGGCTGGCGCAGTGCGTGAGCGAAGTGGCGGGTGTTGCGCGCAGCGGTCGACGGGGTGCGGGCGTGAGGGCTTGAACGCACTAGAGCAGGCGCTGCACCGCATCATTCAACATCGCACCGCTGCCTGCATTTACCACCGTGTAAGTCTTACTCTCGCCGGAACGGACGGAGCCGCCTCCTTTACCTCCTCCACCGCAGGCATCGCGCGCGTCAATGCGGTATCTACCCGCCGACATGCTCCGTCCTGCGTTGAATACGCGCCAGCCTCCACGACGTATTCACCGTGCTCGGCCTCGCTCTTGGAATCGGGCATGAAGAATGCCTTGTATTTATCCGTGACGATCTTTCGACGAGAGAGGACATGATGGATATTCGACCGACCGCGTGGTTTCCGCTGGAGCGTTACACGCCTGTCCGTGACGGCTGGTACGAGGTTCAACTGGTGAGCGGCGATACGGCGTTTGCGAAGTTCGGTGCTAGGGAGTGGAGCGAAAAGCCGCTGCTGGTGTTCACGCATTGGCGAGGGCTCTCCGCCGACCCGGCCCGCGCCGGCGAAAGCGAAACCTTCAGCGCCGAGGCGACCGCTGCCGAAGGCGTTCGCGCGGCGTGGAATGCATTTTTCCCGGGGCTTGGAGAAGAGCAGCACAAACCGTTGGACGGGGCGCACGGCGATAAGAGTTAGGGCGGTCGCGCTTGCGACGGCTGTCGCGCTAGTCATGCAGCAAGGCCGCCGCCGCAAGCCGCGCTATATCGTAGTCCACGTCGGGTGTTTCGCCGGTCTCCAGAATCCACGCAGCGGATAGTCCCGACCAGGCGAGTATCCATTGCAGCAAACGCTGCCTTTCCAGCCCGGCCTCCTGCACCACGCGGTTGACGCGCCACTCAAACCGGCCGGGCACGAGCGCCGTGTCACGATCGGGGTTGCAGAAGATATTCGCATAGTCGAAGCCGCGCTCGCCATAGAGCCCTTTGGGGTCAATCGCGAGCCAGCCACGTGCGCCGAAGTCCAGCACGTTGCCATGATGGATGTCGCCGTGCAGGATCACCACATCCTCCGGCGCGGCGAGTAGTTCACGTGCGGCCTTGGCGCACTGCGCGAGCAGTTCGCCGTGTTGCTGCGCTGCTGGCCACAGACTGCGGAACCAGCGGTCGAGCGGCACCAGCTCGGACAGATCCGGTTCTGTCATCCGCGGGTCACGCGGCCGGTGCAGCCGCGCAGCGGCCGAGCAAAGAATCCTGGCGGCCTCGTCGTCTTGTCCGTGTCGGGACATCTCCACCAGCAAATGCGGGTTTTCGGCTCGCTCCAGCAACAACGCGTCGCCGTCATGCGCAAGTACGCGGGCGGCACCGACACCGTTCCACCAGACCATCAGCCGGCCGCCGGCGCGTTCCTCGACCCCCTGGGCAATCTTGAGCATGGCTGCAACACCGTGCTGACGCACTGGCAACAGGCGACTGCTGTGCGTGACGATCGGGTTGCCATCAGGTATCAGATCCCACTGGACGATGTATTGGGTGAACATGGTGAGCAGGTCGTGTGCTTATCGGTCGCCGTGACGGTCACGCCGCGATGTTCCCATCATAGGCGGTCACGCGGTATGCATGCATCGATGCACGTCAAAATGTGCTGGCGTCTTGATTGGGCTCCCACTACCAGTATCCGCCGCCTGGCTAGAATGCCATGTGGCGCGGCTCGGATGCCTCGGCACACCGCGCGAATCGAGACACCGCTTGAAGACGAAGGGACGTATGAAAGGCACCAGAGAAACAGTGGAATTGTCACGGGCTACGCAGTTACTGAATCACGGACCCGTCACCATCATCACCAGCGCCCATGCGGGGCGCACGAACGTCATGGCGGCGTCGTGGGCGATGCCGCTGGATTTCAATCCGCCCAAGGTCGTGGTGGTGGTCGACAGCCGCACGCTCACGCGGCAACTGATCGAAGCAAGCGGCGTGTTCGGGCTGCAATTGCCGAGCCGCGCGTTCGCGCGACAAACGCTCGCGGTCGGCACCACGCCCGGCGTCGATCTCGACAAGTTCGCCGCGTTCGGCCTCGAGACGTTTGCGGGGCAGCGCATCGACGTGCCGATGCTAGCCGGTTGCATAACGTGGCTCGAATGCAAGGTGATTCCTGACGATAGCCAGCGCCACGATCTGATCATCGGCGAAGTGGTCGCCGCGTATGCGGATAGCCGGGTCTACTCGAACAACCGCTGGCACTTCGGCGATGACCCGGAATTGCGCACGTGTCATTACGTGGCGGGCGGGACGTTTTTTGCCACCGGCGAGGCGTTTGAGGTCGAGCCGGCGGCGCGTGGTGTGCACGAAATTCCCACAGGCATCGATTGACGTATCGCCGTCAAATCGTTTAATGTCGGTACATGGACCTCTATTCGCTTTCCTTCGCGGCTGTCACCACCACGACGACCACCCTCACGGGCGGGTCGTCTGGAGGTTGCGCGCGCTAAGGCAAGAAGCTGCTGCAAACCCCCAAGGGCCTCGCCGGAGACGGACGGGGCCCTTGGCGTTTATAGCCCTCCGTCGATGGCTCTTGTCAAACGGAGCGTACTGTGAACGACATCGATCATCGCGTATTGGGTAACAAGCTGGACCTTTTCCATCAACAGGAGGAAGGCCCTGGCATGGTCTTCTGGCATCCGCGAGGCTGGGAACTGTACCGCGTGCTGGAAGACTATATTCGCCGCCGAATGCGGCGTGCGGGCTTCCGCGAAATTCGCACGCCGCAACTGCTCGCCCGTTCGATCTGGGAACGCAGCGGTCATTGGGAGAAATTCGGCGCCAACATGTATTCGTTGTCCGAAGGACAGGACTCGGGCAGCGCGAACGATGAGCGCGACGCGGATGACGCGTCCGAAGCACGTGCGCTGTGTCTGAAGCCCATGAGCTGTCCGTGCCACGTGCAGGTGTTCAATCAGCGCGTGCGTTCCTACCGCGAGTTACCGGTGCGCTATAGCGAGTTCGGCGCCTGTCATCGCGATGAACCTTCCGGTTCGCTGGAAGGGCTCAAGCGCACGCGCGCGTTCGTACAGGACGACGCGCATGTGTTTTGCACGGAAGCGCAGATCGAGGTCGAAGTCGGGCGCTTTTGCGATTTGCTGCGTAACGTCTATGCCGACCTCGGATTTCCCGCTTTCTCGGTGGCGCTAGCGACGCGCCCTGCGCTACGCGCAGGCGCTGACGGGGTGTGGGACCGTGCCGAAGCGGCCTTGGCCAAAGCTGCGCTTGCGGCGGGACTGCAGTTCGATGTGCGCGAGGGTGAGGGCGCGTTCTACGGTCCCAAAGTGGAATTTCATCTGCTGGATAGCCGGGCACGGAGTTGGCAGTGCGGCACGATCCAACTCGATTTCGTGTTGCCGGAGCGGCTCGACGCACAGTATGTCAACGATCGCAACGAGCGCGAGCGGCCAGTGATGATTCATCACGCCGTGCTGGGGAGTATGGAGCGTTTCATCGCGATGTTGCTCGAGCATCACGAAGGCTGGCTGCCATTGTGGCTCGCGCCGGAACAGGTGGCGGTGGCGACGATTAACGACGCCAGCGCGGCGTATGCCGCGCAGGTCGTGCAGGCGCTTGAAGAGGCGGGCGTCAGGGTCGTCCTCGATGATCGTCCGGAGCGGCTGGAGAAGAAAATCGTCGATGCTCGCGAAAAACAGGTGCCGGTTTTCGTCGCAGTCGGACCGCGCGATGAGCGTGACCGGACGATCAGTATCCGCGAACGGGACGGGCAACAGGTTGTGCTTGCGCTTGCCGAGGGCGTTGAGCGTTTGCGGATCGCGGGGCTTGCGCCGGCGAGGTAGCGTTGGCCGGAGTGGGGAAGAGGACAGCGAGACACGTGCTGGCTGGCGTTACATCGTCTACACCGGCCAGCATCCCGATCACATACTTGATCGGAGAACCATCACGTCTTGAGCGGCAACCAGATTTCGAAGCCGCCCATGCCCGTGACGGGGTCGAACTGCTCGCTGTAGCGTTCGAAGTTCGGCGCGTCGGCCGGCGTATGTCCCGATTCCGGCAGCCATTTGTTCCAGATGGTGTTCCACGTACGCCGAATCACTGCTACATGCTCGCGGTGCGCGAAGACTGCATAGCGCTGCTCCGGCACCCGAACGTGGTTCAACCCGGCAGGCAGGCTGGAAAAGTCACTCACTTCGACGCCGCACAGATAGTCGAAATTGCCGCTGTCGTCGGCGTTGTAGCAGATGCCGTAGGCGACGTTGCCGATCTGGCCGGGCACCTTTCCGAAGTATTCGTTAAAGCGCTGCCACTGGGCCGGAATGGCCACACTGGTGTCGCAGTCGTAGCGCTCGGTCAGGCCTGCGATGAGCAGCGGCTTGCCGTTCTCGAAGCGAGGCGGCGCCAGGTTGCCAAGAAGGGTTTCGTCCATTTTGATCGGCTCCACGAGGCGGATGTTGTCGAGATGTCCCTGCGCGCGCAGCGCCTCGGGCGTGAGCCCGAACTGCTCGCGAAACGCGCGCGTGAATGCCTCGTGAGAGCCGTATCCCGCCTCGAGCGCCACCGCCAGAATGTCGGGTGCGCCGCTTGCCAGACGCCGCGCCGCTTCGGTCAGGCGTCGTGCCCGCACGTAGCGCATTACCGGGCGGCCCGTTGCCGCTTCGAAGGCGCGAGATAGGTGATAGCGCGATACGCAGCCGCAACTCGCGATGTCGTCGAGCGTCAGTTCGCGCGAAAAGTGGCTTTCGATAAACCAGAGCGCCTTTTGGACGGGGCTCATACCAGCTCTCATGTCAGCATGAAGCCAGCATAGCGAGCGGTACAGTGGTTGATTTGATCAGGATTGCGCATTTTTAATCTGGGCGGCGGCGACACATCCTCCGCTGTGCTCCTATGCATGGTTCAGCCGTTCTCGGTGGTGGTATTGCGTGCATGCGGCCTGTGCGCAACATGTGTTTCGTCGGCAGTAGCGTCTGCATGGACAGGGGACTGCGCGCGCGGGCGCAGCAGCAACGCGCCGATCAACGCCGCCGCCGCGGCAAAAATCGCCCCGGTCAGAAACGCAACGTGATACCCGCTGTTTAGTGCCGCGGCCGGCGCCTCGCCCGCCTGCAGCGCAGTCGTGCGCGCCGCCGCAAGGCTAGCGAGCACCGCGAGACCCACGGCGCCGCCCATCATGAACGCCGTGTTGACGATGCCTGACGCGAGGCCGGACTCGCTCGCTTCGACGTCGCTCATCGCAGCCAGCAAAACAGGGTTGAATGCGATACCCGCGCCGAGTCCGAGCAAGGTCATGCCGGGCAGCACATCGATGACGAAGCTGCCGTTAACCGGTGCCCGCGCGAACAATGCGAGCCCTGCGGCAGCCAGCAGCAAGCCGACGCCGAGCGGCAGGCGCAGACCGAATCGCATGACGAGGCGCGCGGACAGGCCAAGCGAGAACAGCGCCATGATCAGGTTGGCCGGCAGGAACGCGAGTCCGACCTGCATCGGCCGATAGCCCAGCACCCGTTGCAGATAAAGTGCCGAGATAAAGAACCACGCGAACATCGCAGCCGCCCACAGCACACCGACAACATTCGCCACGGCAACGTTGCGCAGTCTGAACAGGGCAAGTGGCATCAACGGATGCTGCACGCGCGCTTCGATGCGCAGAAACAGCACGAGCAGCGCCAGCGCAGCGATAAGCATGCCGATCGTCTGCAGCGAAGTCCAGCCCGCCTCGTTGCCGTTCACGATGGCATAGACAGCCAGCATCAGCGAGGTGGTGACCGTCGCAGCACCGGCGACGTCGAGCCGCTCGCCGTGTGCGTGGCCGCGGCCGTCGGGCAGCAGCGCGACACACATCGCGTAGACCGCGATGCCGATAGGCAGATTGACGAGAAAGATCCAGTGCCAGCTCAACAGGTTCGTGAGCAGACCGCCCAGCAGCACACCGATGCTGCCGCCGCCCGCACATACGAAGCCATACACGCCCATGGCCTTGGCCCGCTCGCCCGGCTCGGTGAAAAGGTTCATGATCAGCGACAGCGAGACGGCGGACACGACCGCACCGCCAAAGCCCTGCACGGCGCGCGCGCAGACCAGCAACACCTGGGAATTCGCCATGCCACAGGCGAGCGAGGCAAGCGTGAAGAGGGTGAGGCCGCGCAGAAACAGCTTGCGATGGCCATAGAGGTCACCCAGCCTGCCGCCGAGCAGCAGGCAGCCGCCGAAGGTCAGCATATAGGCGTTCACGACCCACACCAGAGCGGTTTCGGAGAAGCCTAGATCCGCGGCGATCGACGGCAGGGCGACGTTCACAATCGTCGAGTCGAGGACGATCATCAGCACGCCCAGGCACAGGACGATCAGGGCGAGCCAGCGTTTGTGCTGGTCGATGTTATGGGGCATGCGGCGAGTCTCCCGTATTGGGTAGCATGTCCGTTGGCGCTCATCGCGGAGTTCATGGCGCTGTACGGTCGGCCGACTATCGAGTCCGAAACCGAGATGTTACGCCTGTCGAACGTGAGGCGCGCATGGATGATCCGCCCGGAGCGGCGGTCCTCGCCCTACGCCCCGCATCAGCGAGGCTTAGCTTAACAACTCATATTTGCCGCCGCGTTCCAGTGCGCGCTGATACGCGGGACGTGCGTGGATGCGCTCGAGAAAGCCGTTAATGGCGTCAATCCTGGTGACGACTCCACCGCGCGCCGTGGCGGCTTCGAGCGGGAAGCTCATTTGCACATCCGCGGCGCTGAATTCGTTGCCGACCAACCAGCCGGTGGGAGTCAGCGCATCGTTGATATAGCCGAGGTGCAGCTTGATCTGCGGATCCACAAAGCTCGATTGCAGCGTCGAGGCGATCTTGCGCGCAATCGGCTTGGCGAAGAACGGCATCGGCGCGCCGGCGATCCGCAGCGCCACCAGCTTGAGCAGCAACGGCGGCATCACCGATCCCTCTGCGTAGTGCAGCCAGTATGTATAGCGCAGACGTTCCGGTGTCCCGGTAGCGGGCGCCAGGCGCCCTTGCCCGTAACGCTCCACCAGATATTCGATGATGGCGCCCGATTCCGCGATGGTGAGCCCGTCGTCCGTGATCACCGGTGATTTGCCGAGCGGATGGATGGCGCGCAGTTCGGGCGGCGCCAGCATGGTCTTGGGGTCGCGCTCATAGCGCTTGATCTCGTACGGCACATCCAGTTCTTCAAGTAGCCAGAGGACGCGCTGTGAGCGGGAGTTGTTCAGATGATGGACGGTGAGCATCGGTATGGAATCCTAGCCAGTGGAGTGCCACATCATAGCCGCGTTGGACAGTGCCAATTCTAGAATGAAGCACCGCCTCACAAACGAGTCCAATCGACCGACTGACGTATCCCCGCGCGTGACGCCTAAGCCTTCGCCTTCGCACCCATCAACCGGTTCGACGGCAGGCTCTCATCGAGCAGCTTGCGTGCGCTCTCGATCCCCGCCACCGGCAGCCCCGCCGGATCGAGCAACCCGACCTGGACCAGCACCGAGGCCTGATCCCAGTAGATATGCTCGTTGTATAGCTTGTCGCCGCGAAAGCACACGACGGCCAGCATCGGCACTTCGAAATACTTTCCGGTGGGCGCGACGCCCGGCAGCAGCCAGTCGATCTCGCAGGTATGAGTACAACTGAAGACGAATTCATCGACGATGCGATCCGCGCGACCTTGCCCGCCTGCTCGGGCAGCGCGCGCGACGCGCCGATGGTGGCCGCGATATCGTCCACTGCGCGGTCGATATCGAACCGCTGCAGATAACCGAGTGCCTCTTTCATGTCAGCTTCGCCGTAGCCCAGCACGACACCTGGCTTTACCCGCCAGAACAGGTCCGGCACCAGCACCACATAACCTTCTTCCGCAAACCGGTCGGCCATCGACTTCATATAGTCGTTGATGCCGAAGATTTCCTGCAGCAGCACAAGCCCCGAGCCGGACCCTTGTGCCGGCCGTGCGACGTAAGCGTTGAAACGGCCACCATCGTGGGCGACAACCTCAATGAAAGACGCGGACATGCCTGACTCCAGAAGGAATGACGGGACGCTCTACATGATGTTACATGCCGCGCAGCGCAAACCGTTTGAGCTTGCCGGTTTCGGTGCGCGGCAGTGCATCGACGAACCGGATCAGACGCGGATACTTGTACGGCGCCACGGTATTCTTCACGAAATCCTGCAACTGCGCGACCATTTTGTCGTCAGGCTTGAAGCCGGGATTGAGGACGATAAACGCCTTGACGACCTGGCCGCGGGTTTCGTCGGGCGCGCCGACTACACCGCATTCCGCTACCGCGTCGTGCTGTAGCAGTACGCTTTCCACTTCCGGGCCGGAGATGTTGTAGCCCGCGGAGACGATCATGTCGTCGGCGCGTGCCTGATAGAACACGTAGCCGTCTTCGTCCAGATACACGGAGTCGCCGGGCAGGTTCCAGCCGTCGCGCACGAATTTCGTCTGCCGTTCGTCGGCCAGATAACGGCAACCGGTGGGCCCGCGCACGGCGAGCTTGCCGATGATGCCGGGTGGCACTGGCTGCATGGCATCGTCGACGGCCTGCACGACATAACCTGGGATGGCGCGGCCGATGGCGTGCGGCCGAATCTCCGTGCCCGCTGCCGAAATGAAAATATGGATCAGCTCGGTGCCGCCGATGCCATCGATCATCTCGATGCCGCTCGCTTCGCGCCACAGATGCCGCGTCGAATCGGGCAGCGCCTCGCCTGCGGAGACAGTCTTCTGCAGGCTCGATGTATCGAAGCGCGGCATGAGCGGCGCCATCTGCCGGTAGAAGGTGGGTGCGGTGAACATGACCGTGGCGTGAAAGCGTTCGACCGTCTGCAGCAAGCTCTCGGGCGTGAGCCGCTCGATCAGCACCGTGGAGGCGCCCACCCGCAACGGAAAGCACAGCAGGCCGCCGAGCCCGAAGGTGAAGGCGAGTGGCGGCGTGCCGCAGAACACATCAGTCGCCGTGGGTTTGAGCACGTGCCGCGGGAACAGGTCGCACATCATCAGTACGTCGCGATGAAAATGCATGCAGCCTTTCGGCAGACCGGTTGTACCGCTCGTGAAAGCGATCAGACAGACGTCGTCGCCGGAGGTATCGCAGGCGGTGAAGTGGTCTGGCTTACCGGCGGCGAGCGTTGCGAAGGAGTCCGCAGCGTCGTGATGAAACAGACAGGTCTGCTGCAGCGTCGCGCAGAAGAATTCGTCTCGCGGATCGCTGCAGCGGGCGAGCTCCTCGATCAGGCGTGCATCGCATAGGGCGGCGCTGATGTGCGCCTTATGGATGATCTGCTTGAGTTCCTTGGCGCGCAGCAGGGGCATGGTGGGCACCAGTACGAGCCCCGCTTTCAGCGCGGCCAGCGCCGCTACCGCCATCTGCAAGCTATTGGGCCCGCGCAGCAACACGCGGTTACCGGGCTTTAGACCCAACTCATCGACCAGCACATGTGCGCTGCGGTTCACTAACGCAAGCAACTCGCCGTACGTGGTGGCATGGGCTTCGCCATTCACCTCGGACCAGATGGCCGGACGGTCGCGGTGCCCGGCCGCGATGGTCCGGTCCAGCAACTCGGTTGCGCAGTTAAAGCGCGCCGGATACGCAATGTCGGGATTGTCGAGCATAAAAACCGGCCATTGATCTCGCGGCGGCAGATGATCGCGGGCGAAGGTGTCGATGTGCGCAGACGGTTCCATGACGCTCTCCCGAACGGTTAATGGGCTTCGTGGGGGATCACCGCAGTCGCCTCGATTTCGACTTTGGCTTCGTCTTCGATCAGCGCGACGACCTGAACCGCGCTCATCGCAATGTCATAGTCACCGATCAGCTCGCGAAACGCGCGGCCGATGTCTTTAAGCGCAGCGAGGTATTCGCGCTTGTCCGTTACGTACCAGGTCATACGCACGAGGTGGGCCGGTTTGCCGCCGGCTTCGTGCAGCACGGCGACGACGTTCTGCAAGGCCTGAATCGCCTGGGTGGCAAAGTCGGTCGACTGGAAGCGCGCCTCGGCGTCCCAGCCGATCTGGCCCGCGATAAACACCTGGGTGCCAACGGCCGCAACGCCGTTTGCATAGCCGCGCGGCTTGACCCAGCCGGCAGGAAGAAGTGGCTTTTTCATGAGCGTGGCTCGTCGGTGAGGGCAAGCGTTGGGGCGAAGCTCGCGAGGGCGCTCGCGATGTCGTCGGGGATATCGATGGACTGGCCGGTCTCGAGCGAAGTCGTCACCAGCACCTGATGCGCACGAAAGCGTACTTCGTTCTGACAATGGCCGACTATGCCGATGCGAATCGAACGCCGGCCGATTGAGTCCACGGTCAGCGTGAGCGTGATGGTCTCGCCCATCCGGCTTGGCCGCGAGAACTCGCAGTCGAGCTTGACGATCGGCAAGCCGATCCGGCGCTCACTGATCATGTGGGCGTAGTCGACGCGCAGGCAGTCGGTGAACCAGTCTTCGACCAGCGCGTTGGTCAGTACCAGGTACTGCGGGAAATACACGATGCCCGCCGGGTCGCAATGCGCGAAACGGATGCGCACCGGCATATCGAACGTCGCGCTCATGACTTGTTGTCCTGTCGCGCGGCTGCGTAGGCCTTCAACAGATCACGGCCTACGATCAGTTGCTGCACTTCGGTTGCGCCCTCGTAGATGCGTAGCGCGCGAATCTCGCGATAGAGCATTTCGACGGCGGTGCCGCTTTGCACGCCCATGCCGCCCCAAAGCTGAACGGCCGCGTCGATCACTTGCTGCGCGCCTTCGCTGGCGTGCCACTTCGCCATCGCAGCTTCGCGCGTGACGTTCTCACCCTGGTCACGCAACCAGGCGGCGCGATAGACGAGCAGCGCGCTGCTGTCGATGGTAAGCGCCATCTGTGCAAGCTTCGCCTGGGTCAACTGAAAGTCTCCCAAGGTCTGGCCGAACATCTTGCGCGACGTGGCGCGTGCCAGCCCCGCTTCCATGGCGTGACGCGCAAAACCTAATGATGCAGCTGCCACCGAGGTGCGGAAAATATCGAGCGTGCGCATCGCCAGCTTGAACCCCTCGCCGGGAGTACCCAGCATCTGGCTGCGCGGCACGCGTGCGCCGGCAAAGTGCAGGCGTGCGAGCGGATGCGGCGCGATCACGTCGATGCGTTCGGCGATTTCCAGGCCTGGCGTATCCGCGTCGACAATGAAGGCGCTGACACCGCGTGCGCCGGGCGCTTCACCCGTTCTGGCGAACACCACGTAAAAATCGGCGATGCCGCCGTTGGAGATCCACGTCTTGTCGCCGTCGAGGATATAGACGTCACCGTCAGCGCGGGCTGACAACGCCATGGCAGCGACGTCCGATCCCGCTTCCGGTTCGGACAGCGCGAATGCGGCGATGGCCGTGCCGTGCGCCACACGTGGCAGGTAACGTTGCTTCTGTTCGTGCGTGCCGCCAAGCGAGATGGCGCCCGAACCGAGCCCCTGCATAGCAAGCGCAAAGTCCGCGAGGCCTGAATGCCTCGCGAGCGTTTCACGCAGCAGGCAGACGGCGCGTGTATCAATGGTGTCACCGTGTCCGCCGTAAGCAGTGCCACCGACGCCGTATTTGAGCCACCCCGCTGCACCCAGTTCGCGCACCAGATGGCGACAGGTCGCGTCGACATCCTCGCCGTGGTTTGCGTCAGCGAGATGCGTGCCGCACCATGCTTCGATACCTGTCGCGAGTTCGCGATGGCGGTCTTCGAAGAACGGCCACGCCAGCGCGCTATGAAGATCGATCTTGCCGGAAGCGTTCAAGTCAGTCTCCTTCGAATACCGGACGCGTTTTCGCTGCAAACGCGCGATACGCGCGTTCGAAGTCTTGCGTGCTCATGCAGATGGCTTGGGCCTGCGCCTCGGATTCGATCGCTTCGTCGACGCTCATGCTCCATTCCTGGTGCAGCATCTTCTTGGTGATGCCGTGTGCGAACGACGGTCCGGCGACGAGCTCGGCGGCCAGCTTTGCGGCTTCGTCGAGCAAGGCCTCGGGATCGCACAGGCGGTTATAGAAACCCCAGGCGTAGCCTTCTTCGCCGCTTGCCGAGCGGCCGGTGAAGAGCAGCTCGGACGCACGCCCTTGGCCGATGATGCGCGGCAGGATCGAGCACGCGCCCATATCGCAGCCTGCGAGGCCAACACGCGAAAACAGAAATGCGAGCTTGCTGCGCGCGGTGCCCAGACGTAGGTCGGCAGCCATGGCCAGAATGGCGCCTGCGCCTGCGCAGATGCCATCAACGGCGGCAATAACAGGCTGCGGGCAGTGGCGCATCGCTTTCATGAGATCGCCCGTCATGCGGGTGAATAGCAGCAATTCGGGCATCGGCAAGTCGATCAGCGGCGCGATGATGTCGTGGACGTCGCCGCCCGAGCAGAAGTTGCCGCCCGCGCCGTGGATCACCACGGCCTTTACGTCCGTCGCATAGGCTAGTTGGCGAAACAGGTCGCGCAACTCCGCATACGATTCGAAGGTGAGCGGGTTCTTGCGTTCGGGGCGGTTCAGCGTGATCGTCGCGACCTTGGCGCTGACCGACCAGCCTAAGTGCTTTGCTTCATAGTCCGCTAGCGTGACGCGATTGCCTGCAAGCAGTGCGTCGACGTGGGATCGTGTCATGGATGTCTCCTCCAGTTCGGTGCCGCTCAACCCTTCAGGTTGTCGAGCAGATGTTTCTTGAGCTTGCCCAGACGCTGGTGCGTGCGTGATTTCTCGTCGAGGCTCAGACCGCCGAACATTTCGACGACCCACTGTTCATGTGCTATCGCCATCCGGTCGAACAGCGCCCGGCCTCCGGGTGTCAGGCGCACGCTGATCGAGCGGCGATCGTTCGGATCCACATCGCGAACGACGAGGCCTTCTTTTTCGAGCTGATCGGTAATGCCCGTCACGTTGCCGCCCGTTACCATCAGACGTCGCGAGAGCTCGGTCATCTTGAGCCCCTCGGGATGGCGTTCAAGCTGGGCCATCAGGTCGAAGCGCGGCAGCGTCGTATCGAATTCGGTGCGCAGTCGTTTGCGCAGCTCGGCCTGCACAAGGTTGGTGGTGGTGAGCATGCGCAGCCATAGACGCAGGCCCATATGGCTGTCGGCGCCGGTGCTCATTTCCAAATCGACCACATTCTCGGCAGGCTTGGCGACGCCTTTGCACGGCGGCTTCGCCTCTGTCGAGAGGGGCTTTTTAGCGCTAACTGCACGTGTCATGTGACTTCTCCCCCGGAGACGGAAATGGATTGGCCGGTGATCGCCGCGGAGCCGGGCATGCAAAGCCAAAGGGCGGCATTGGCGACTTCTTCCGGCGCGACAAAGCGCTGTTGGGGGTTGTTGCGCAGCAGGATGCTGCGCGCTTCCTGTTCGCTGCGCGACGTTTTGCTGGTGATCTGATCGAGCGAGGCGCGCAGCAGTTCAGTCTCGGTATAGCCAGGACAGACCGCGTTGACGGTGATGCCTTTGGTCGCGACTTCGAGTGCGAGCGAACGGGTCAGGCCGATCACGCCATGCTTGGCCGCGCAATACGCGGCAACGTAGGCATAGCCGATCTGCCCCGCAGTGCTGGCGACGTTGACGATGCGGCCATAGCCGCGTTCGAGCATGCCGGGCAGCACGGCGCGCGTGCACAGGAACACTCCTGTCAGGTTGACGTCGAGCATGCGTTGCCAGAGGGCCATGTCGGTCTGCATGAACGGGGCCGCTTGTGCCTGGCCGGCATTGTTGATCAGGATGTCCACAGGACCTACTTGTTCGAACGCAGCGGCAACAGCGGCTTCCTGCGTCACATCTACGCTGATGCAGGCGAACTCGCCTGTTGCGCCAGGTGCGTTTAATGCACTTAACGCTTCGCGCTGCGCAGCAAGACGTGCAGCGTCGCGACCCATCAACGTCACGCGTGCGCCGGCACGCACCAGCGTTGTGGCGGTGGCGGCGCCGATCCCGCTGCCGCCGCCCGTGACGACTGCATGTTTCCCAGCCAGCCTGGAGGTCTCTGCAGAGGTTCCTGTGTTCACACCGTTCCTTCTGCGCGTTGTGCGCGTTCTTGCGGCGAAAGCCCCGTGTTCGCCGCGGCCTGGGCCCGTTCGCGTTCCAGGTTGCGTTCCAGTTGCGATTTCGCCGCAGTGTATTGCTTCGGCCACATCACGTCGAAGTAGCCGATCTTCGCGGCTTCGTTGAGCGTCCACGAAGGATTGGCCAGATGCGGCCGCGCCACCGCGCAGAGATCCGCGCGACCGGCAGCGATGATGCTATTCACGTGATCGGCTTCGGAAATCGCGCCGACGGCAATCGTCGCAATACCCGCTTCGTTGCGGATGCGGTCGGCGAACGGCGTCTGGAACATGCGGCCGTAGACCGGCTTTTCGGCCTTGCTGACCTGGCCCGAGGAGACGTCGATCATGTCAGCGCCGGCAGCTTTGAACGCCCGCGCAATTTCCACAGCGTCATCCGGCGTGGTGCCGCCGTGGACCCAGTCATGCGCGGAAATTCGCACCGAGATGGGCTTATCTTGCGGCCAGACTTTGCGGATCGCGGCGAAGACTTGCAGCGGATAGCGCAACCGGTTTTGCAGTGAGCCGCCGTATTCGTCGCCGCGCTGATTGGTGAGCGGCGAGAGAAAGCTCGAGAGGAAGTAGCCGTGTGCGCAGTGCAGTTCGAGCCAATCGAAGCCGGCTTCGGCCGCCATTTCGGTTGAGCGGACGAATTGCGCCTCGATTTCGCGCAGATCGTCGAGGCTCGCCTCGCGCGACCATTGACTGACGCCATGCAGAAACTGCTGTGGCGAGGCCGAAACGAGTGGCCAATTGCCTTCGGGCAGAGGTTGATCGATACCTTCCCAACTCACGCGCGTCGAGGCTTTGGCGCCCGCATGCCCTAGCTGCATGCCGATCTTCGCATTGGACTGCTGGTGCACGAAGTCGACGATGCGCTGCCATGCAGCACGATGTTCCGGTGTGTACATGCCGGGGCAGCCCGGGGTGATACGGGCTTCCGGCGACACGCAGGTCATCTCGGTCATCACCAGCGCAGCGCCACCCATGGCACGCGCGCCAAGATGCATCAAGTGGTAGTCGCCCGCGACACCGTCGACGGCGGAGTATTGCGCCATCGGCGAGACCACCACGCGGTTCTTGAGCATCACGCCTCGTAGACGGAACGGCGTGAACATCGGCGGTACCGAATGTTTTGCCGGCGCGGGTTCGATACCGGAGCGTGTCGCGAGCCAGTCTTCGAATGCCGACAGGTAGTGCGCATCGCGCTCACGCAGATTTTCGTGCGAGATCCGCTGCGAGCGTGTCAGCAGCGAATAGGCGAACTGTTCCGGCTCGAACGACGTATAGCGGTCGACATGCTCGAACCACTCCGTCGAATTGCGAGCCGCGTTTTGAATGCGCAGCACGCCGACGCTGCGCACTTCCGTGTAATGCTTGAGCGCGGCGGCCAGGTTGCCGGGATGTTCGCCGATGCTGTTGGCGAGTTCGATCGAATCTTCGAGCGCGAGCTTGGTGCCCGAGCCAATCGAGAAATGGGCCGTGTGTGCGGCATCGCCCATCAAGACGATTGGCGTGGGCTTCGCGCCGTTGGCGTTGATTCTCCAATGCACCCATTCCTGGTTGACCACGCGGGGAAAGCGAATCCATTGCGACGAGCCGCGTAAATGCGCGGCGTTCGACAGCAAGGGGCTGCCGTCCAGATACTTCGCAAACAGCTTCTCGCAGAAGGCGATGCTGTCTTCCTTACTCATTTCGTCGAGGCCGGCAGCGCGCCAGACTCGCTCCGGCGTTTCAACGATGAAGGTGGAGGTCTGATCGTCGAACCGGTAGGCGTGGGCCTGAAACCAGCCCCATTCGGTTTCTTCGAACGCGAAGGTGAATGCGTCGAAGAGTTTTTTCGTGCCGAGCCAGACGAAGCGGCAATCGCGCATGTCGATATCCGGCTGGTAGGTCGCAGCATACTTCTGACGAATTGCGCTATTGGCGCCGTCGCAGGCGATGATCAGGTCGGCTTCGTAGGCGGCGTCGTCCGTCACTTGGGTTTCGAAGACCAGCTTGACGCCAAGTTCTTCGCAACGCGCCTGCAGGATGTTCAGGAGGCGTTTGCGGCCGATGCCGCAGAAGCCGTGACCGGACGAGCGCACCTGCTGGCCGCGGAAATTGATCTCGATGTCGTCCCAGTGGTTGAAGGCGTCGAGAATCGCGTCGGCGCTTGGTGCGTCGGCCGCGCACAGATTGCCGAGCGTCTGGTCCGAGAACACTACTCCCCAGCCGAACGTGTCGTACGGCCGGTTGCGTTCGACGACCGTGACTTCGTGCTCCGGATTGCGGCTCTTCATCAACAGCCCAAAGTACAGGCCGGCGGGGCCTCCCCCGATACAGACGATGCGCATGCTGACACTCCGGTTGAAATCTGGAAAGTAATTTAGTCTTCGATAGTTTAGATGTCAAGTAAATGATGGGGCGTGTGATATGGAAGGGACGCTCAACATATTCTTCGTCGCTAAAGACGACACACGCACGACTGCAGGCAGGGTTGGGCTCGAACGTTACAGCGATGTGGGGTTACTGCGCTCTCTACTGTTCGACCGGGCGCGGGAGATGCGTGAGTTCGCCGGGCTCTCGTTGCGGCGGTCGAAGAGACCGCCGCGTTACGGCGAGTAAGCGAGCGACGCGCGGCGCCGAGGAACCGCGCAGTTCAGCAAGTTTTGCCCGGGGTCGGCGACGTTCATTGCCAAGGGGCTTTAAATTGTGCAGTTGATTGGTAACTATCCAACCACAGTTAATAACGATGATAGTAGCCGCCTTCGGGCACAACGATGCAGCCGCTCAGGGCGGTTCCAAGACATACAGCCATCAGCATCAGCGCAAAGAATCGTTTCATACGTGCCTCACTTGTCAGTAGTGAATGCAATATATTTGCAACGCAGATTACCAGTGTGTTTGTGTGTAACGAGACGTGTGTTTTGAAACACTTGCCCCGTACTGAGTCTTCTCGGGACCTGCCGTCCGACGCGAAATATTCAGTTTCGGAACTCGCAACTAGCAAGTCTGAGGACAGGCGACGCTGGCCGTTCACCTTCTCAACGCCTCAGAAGACCACGATGTTGACCATCGTTGCGGCTCGGCGGTGTCGATGTATGACGTCATGCGTGGAGAAGAAACGCAGATCTGGGGCGCTGAGGTGAAACCCGACAGCGTGTGCGTTCTGCCCGGTACGCATAGCAAATGGGCTTTCGTTGGTGAGCAGTCGAGGATTCCCCGATTCGCGTTCCAGATAGCGCGTGGTGCCACCTACGCAGAAATTCCGCTGGGGGTGCAGGCGCGCTCGACAAACGAACATGCATCCGTGATCTTCGCTTGTTAACTCTGAGCTAATTCTGCGACCCTATGATGCAGGGCTATTTCGGCAGGTGTATTGAACAGTTTGAATACCGCCTGCGAGTCCAGCACGCCAACCACGAGGGGACAATGATGAAGCTAAGATGGACCACTATTCTGATTGCAATAAGCGCGAGCATTCTGATTTCCGGATGCTCCACGCCTGTCGAGCGAGCCAGCGAGAAAAATGACCTGCTGGCGGCAGCGGGCTTCCATATCGTCCCTGTGACGACCGACCAGCAACGCCTGCAGTTGGAGACGTTGCCGCCGAATCGTGTTGTTCAGAAGGTCAGGGACGGAAAGGTCATCTTTCTATACGCGGACCCGTATGCATGCGGCTGCCTGTATATCGGCGACGAAAATGCGTGGGATAACTACAAGCGCGAACAGATCCAGCAAAACTTCATTAGTCAGGAACGCATGACCGCACAGATGAATGAAAATGCGGCCTGGAACTGGAACATGTGGGGCCCCGGCTGGTGGGCGTACTGATCAAGCTACGGCCCGAATGCCCTCGAATCATGAGCAAGATCGAGGGCGGCCCCGAATAATGGCTTCCGAGAGGGAATGCGCCGCAATTTGCGTACGGCGGCCGCCAATCGAAGAGGTATCGCCACTCAGGATTGTCAGCCGAGAAGTTTCTTTTCTCGCATCCAGTCGAGCACTATTCCGGCGATTTGGTCGCTGTTATTGTCGGACATCAGTGCATGGCTGTTGCCGACGATCCCGCGGGCGGGTAGATCGATCCATTGTGCGTCTACACCCGCGGCGGTCAGCGCCTTGTACCAGCGCCGCACCTTTGGCACAGACTCGACCCAGAAGGGGTGTTGGTCCAGGAAGTCGCCCCAAAGGAACAGATGCGGTATGCCGCGTAACGCTGCCGGGTCGCAATGTTCCGGGTCGGGTGCCCCGGACGGCTCGAGAGAGATGACGGCCTTGATATGACCGGGCGCGTGCAGCGCGGCGTTGAGCCCAAAATTACCCCCTTGGCTGTGAGTCAGCACGATGCTGCTGTCGAGCTGGGCTATGAGCGCGTCGTAGGCGTGCTGGGTGAGCGTGTCGTTGCCACCCCAGCGTGGCACAAACTGGTTCATAAACGCTTCCATGCGAGCCACGGGAAAGCGGAGACCGTTGTGAGGATGACGCTGTGCGGGATCGGCATTCCATGATTCAACTGGACCGAAGCGAAACGTTTCTTCCCATGCTTCACGCGCCGTACGGAAATAAGGCGCTTGCGGGTAAACGTCCGGATAAGGAGCCCACGACGCCCGGCCGCGTTCGACCGCGTCAGACACGAACACATCAAAGCCGGCGTGAAGGAAAAACATCTGCCATCCCGGGCGCCCGTCTGATGTCGTTTCCCAATTGACGCCGCTCATTCCTCCGCCATGCCAGAGCAGGAGAGGATGCCGGCTGCGGGGGGCCGCGAGTTTCACGTACTGTACGTACATCTGACCAACGATCATTTCCCCATTGGGATCGACGGGATGAACTGCGCCGTTCGCCGTACTGACACGAACTCGTGGAGCCATCCCAGTTAGCGAAATCATGCGGCCGCCGACGTGAAAGCTCCCGATGTCACGCACCTGCAAAGGTGCGGTGAGGCCTGAAGTAGTGCCGGTACTGCTTGCGATTGTGCTCATGAGAATTTCCTTGCGGATTCAACGGTATGCCTGCATAACGCCTCGCCAAACGAACTCAATGGGCCACCGTCCAGCCGACGCCGCGCACGTTGCGGATCATGGATTGCCCAAACCTCTTGCGCATCGCGTGGATCAGCACGTCAACGGCATTGCTTTCCACCTCTTTACCCCATCCGTATAGCCTGTCCTCAAGCTGACCGCGCGACAGGATCATGCCGGGCCTTTCCAGAAACGCGTGCATCAGCGCGAATTCGCGCGCAGAGAGCGACGACGCTACCCCGTTGCAGCACAATAGGCGCTTGTTGAGATCGAGGCTGAGTGACTCGCCACCGATACGCGAGGTCGCGTAGCCCGCTTTGCGCCGCAATACCGCCCTGATGCGCGCAAGCAGTTCGCGGACTTCGATTGGCTTGAGTACACAATCGTCCGCACCGACGTCAAGACTGTGCACACGCGTCTCCAGATCGTCCAGTGCAGTGAGGATCAGCACGGGGACGTCGTTGCCCGCGGCACGTAACGCGCGAAGCAGATCGATACCGCCTGCGCCCGACAGGCCGGGATCGAGCAACACGACAGCGTAATAGGCCGTGTTGATGGCCATGCTACCGGCCTTGCCGTCACGCACCCAGTCGACACTGCAATCCGCATCCTTTAGTGCGCGCAGCAGGCTTTCGCCATGCTGCAAATCCTCTTCAACCAGTAAAACTCGCATGATGTCCTAACGTTTTGGATAGCGTTCGCTCCACGTCGGCCGCACGCTATTGAAGATACAAATCCCCCTGTTGATTCGCATAACGTATTGTGTTGGGCTTAAATCACCTGGAATTCACGTTCGTGAAGAGTTGCGCATCCCCGCGCATGGTTTTGCCCTGGATCGAATCACGATAAGTGGTCGTCTTGATGCTACGGTGCGCAGTGTGGGGGATTTTTTGGACTGGCGAAAATACGGACTCGCGATGCCAATATAAGCAGCGCATATAGCTCGCAGGGGCGACCCGGCAATTCCCCGCCTGAAGGCGTTGCACCGGCGAGGAGAGGGGAATTTCCTGTTGGTCCGATCGTGGCGGGACGCAACATGCGACGTCCTCGTACCCCGCAATTCCTTACGCACACGAGAATTTCAGCTTTCTATCTGGGATCCTGCCCCTTATTTGGCAGACCGGGTCAAAGGCGGCCCCAAAAACTCGCCCCCCCATTTGTTGCCGAACTTCTGTAGCGTCCCGGGAGCGGGTACCCCGTTCTTCATGACGCTTCCGAGTTCGGTAAAGAACGCGTTAGCATCAAGCCCCGGCTCCTTGGATGGGAGGCAGCGTGGGCATTGGCGCACGCTCCCAGCGTGCTGCCGTCAGGCGAACGGCGGCACGGCACGGCACGGCACGGGCACGATGCGGAGCCGCGCCAACACCTACACCCGACGAAAGCGCGTTCCGGTTCCCCGAGGTCGATTTAGGCCTGTCCCCCTCATTCCAGGCTAATTCAGTGCCGATACGATCAATCTCATTCGGTCGTGCGGGCATTAACCGCCCATCGGGAAATCATTAAGTCTGAAGGAGGTCATCATGTCACCGGCAGCAATCATTCACGGCACGCCAATCTGGGTCTGGGTGTTACTCGTCGTCCTGGTATCGCGCGGGTTCAAGGCACTAAACAGCGGCACCGCGCCACTCGCCAGGCTCGCCATCGTGCCGCTCATCTTTGCGGGCTGGGGCATCGCGCATCTGGTTTCGGAACCGCTGGCGGGGTGGACTGCTGTGATCGCATGGATGACGGCCTTATTCGTCGGCATCGCGGGTGGCGTCTTCATCGCGAGCCGGACCCGCTTCATAGTCGATCCGATTGCCTATACCGTGATGCTGCCGGGCTCTCCGTTGCCGTTGTTGCTGATGATTGCCATATTCGCCACCAAATTCTGGCTCGGGTTCGAAATGGCCACCGTAACCGACGCATCGTCGCTCGGGATATATGTGTTGATCGGTGCCGCGGTGTCCGGAGTCGTCGCAGGCGTGTTCACCGGGCGCTTCATCACCTACTGGAGAGCGATGAGCGCGCGCCGGGTCATGCAGACATGTTCACGAAGTGCTTAGGCATTGCGTTTTCTGCGCGCGCAATGTTGCGAACGAACTCGGCTTCGGGCTGTCTTGCGATGCGGGTATAAGCGACCACTATGGCTCGCGACGGATCATTCCCCTTCCGCTTCGACGCCGGGTACGGGGCGCTCGGAAAGGTGCTGTTTCACAAAGCCAGCAATGAAATCGCGCACGGCTTCCCCGGCGGCCGCGAGCGGCGTGTCCGCAGAAGAAACGATGCTGGCCGTCAGCGAAACTGCAGGCTCGATGGCTTGCGCAGAAAAATTGCCGGGCAGCTCGTCCGTGCCGCCAAGCGGCAAGATGGTATCCCCGACACCAGCCTGCACGGCGGCAAGCATGTCGGTACTCACGTCGGCTTCGGCAGCGACATGCGGCTCGATTCCAGCCTCTGCGAACAGGCGGTCGAGTACAAGTCGCACGATATTCGGCTGATGCGGCAGCACGAGTGGAAGGCCCGCGAGCTCCTGAAATTTGATCGATCCAGGCCTGACCGATCCGTTTGCACGCCGCAGAAGAAAGAGCCGTCGCTCGAATAGCGGCACACGGACACAACCCGCATACGGCTCACCTTCGAAGAGCATAGCGAGGTCAAGGGCGTGTTCGCGAATGCCAGTGGCCAATTGAATGCTGCCCGCGGACGAAAGCTGCAGCCGCACTTTTGGCAACGCAGTGCGGCATGCCGCCATGATCGGCCCCGCGAACTGCGACGCCAGCGGAAAAGCCATGCCGATGGAAACGCAACCCTCCACTTCTTCGCCGTGTCCACGTACGACGTCAGGCAAGCGCTCGACGCGCCGCAGAATCGCACTGGCCTCCACGTAAAGCCGCTGCCCTGCAGCTGTGGCGTTCACGCCGCGCGCGCTCCGCTGCAGCAACGTGACGCCGAGCTGTTCTTCGAGATCGGCGATCTGCTGGCTCAACGCAGGCTGGGCCACATGGGCGACCTGCGCGGCGCGAGAGAAACTACCAGCATCGACGATTGTCACGAAATAACGCAACTGTCGGAGTTTCATATTGCAGCACCTCGCCGGAGTGACCAACATGAAGGCATACGCGGCTGGCGTGTAATTGTTCCGCATGGCTTGGAAACCGTGCCGGTTTGGGTCAGGTTCTCTGCTCGCTGGCTGTTGCGAGCAGATTGCTGCAAAGCGAGACGATGGCCGCACAACGAGTCTACTGCGTTGTCGTTTGACGCACAATCCGCGCTGTCGAACGCGGGCCAGACGGGGCACAGAAGCGGTCGATATCGTTCCATCAACCCGAAGCGCCCGTCTCCCGCGTGCTTGCATTTGCGACGAAAACTATCACGTCACACCGCGTGCATGGTGCCGATTCGACTCACCCCCGGCTGCGAACCGAATCAGGCGTCGCGGCCGCAACGGGGAGAAGATTCAGTAAAGGGGGGGGCGGAAGTAGACGCTACCGTACAGACGGCAACGATCCATTCGGCCCATGATGACCAAAACAACAGGAGGCCGCCATGTACATCCAACTCTCCCCCGAGGCCGTCCAGACGCTCAAATCCCTTGACCGAACTTCGAATTCCCTGGCAGAGATGCCGCGCTCGATAGCGGAAGAACTACTGAGCTCCGGGCTTGCATATGAATCGCGTGCCTGCGGTGTCATCAACATGACGGCCGCGGGCCGGGTGTGGTTGAATCAGGCCGCCGCATAGCTCGCTGTTGCTGGGCTGAGCCAATCGCTCATTGTCTGCGCATCTGCTGTCGTCGGATCACCCTGGTGCGACAGAACCACCTACGCGACTACAATGAAAAATTCCATTTCCAGCACAATGACCGTGCTAACGTCGTTAGGCATGGGGTTCTCTCCAATCCTGTGTCATGCCCATGCGCTCGATCCACAACTCGACTGCAAATCGACCGCCCACGAATTCATCGCACCGTTCGACGCCGTTGCGGCGCCGCTGGTCCAGACTCAAAGCGGCCAATTGAGCGGCGCCTCGGATGGGCAGGTGCTCTCGTTCGAGGGCATCCCCTACGCGGCGCCACCGGTTGGCCCGCTCCGTTGGCGCCCACCTGCGCCCCCAACGCCTTGGCAGGGCGTGCGTGACGCCACGAAGTTCGGAGCCAGTTGCGAACAGGCTCGGCGCGACCCAACGGTGGTCATTCCCTGGACCGCGGAATATACCTCTAAGCCGTCATTTAGCGAAGACTGTCTGTTCCTGAACGTCTGGACACCCGCGCTGCATCCTACCGGCAAGCTGCCGGTCGTCGTATGGATTCACGGTGGCGGCTTTGACCATGGCTCGGCTGAAGTGCCGGTCTTCCGCGGCAATCACCTTGCGCAGCAAGGCATCGTGGTCGTCTCGATTAACTATCGGCTGGGTCTGTTC